>CAYGGD010000018.1:0-24082 GCA_964349315.1 uncultured Muribaculaceae bacterium | reverse complement strand
GTAAAATACAGTAACAACATAAACTTCATACTAATATCCTCCAGATTTTTCTATTTAAAAAAATCTCTACCTTTTCTTTCAGTAACCAAAAACTCAATTATAAAAAAGAAGAGAGCAATTGCAAAAAAATACATAAACTGCTCATTAAAATCTTCAAAAACTACAGAGCTGAAATACTGCTTGTCCATACTTCTAATTTGCTCCACAACTGCCTCAAGCCCAAACTCTCCATTACCGGCTCTCACATATCGGCCACCTCCGGCCTCTGCAATCTTTATTAAAGTAGATTCATCCAGACGGGTAACAACTATATTTCCCTCTTTGTCTCTAAGCAATTCCCCCTCGGGCATAGGAATAGGCACACCTTCTTCTGATCCGACACCAATTGTATATATAACTACTCCATGTTCTCTTGCAATCTTCGCTGCAGCAACAGGGTCATCCTCGTGATCCTCTCCGTCAGTTATAATGATTAATGCCCTGCTGGTATTAGTGCTTTCTATACTAAATCCCTTAATCGCCAGATTAATTGCATCTGAAAGCGATGTCCCTTGAACAGGTACACTTTTGTTATTTATAGATCCCAGGAACATCTTGGCTGACACATAATCGGTTGTAATCGGAAGCTGGATATATGCCTGGCCTGCAAAGACAATTAATCCGATACGATCTTCCCTAAGTCTGTCTGCCAGCCTTGACACGGCAAGTTTAGCTCTCTCAAGACGGTTGGGAGAGTAGTCCTGAGCAAGCATTGAGTTTGACACATCAAGCGCAATCATTATCTCTATTCCCCTACCTTCAACCTCTTTTATTCTTGCACCAATCTGCGGTCTGGATAGCCCTATGGCAAAAAAGAATATTGCCACACTTAAAAGTACAAGCTTTACCCACCCTCTTACTCTTGATGCTTTGGGCATAAGAGGTGCGAGCAATATTTTATCACCGAACTTCTCAATTCTCTTTCTTCTAATTACTCTGTTTATACCGTAGAATAAAAAGAGAAAAGGTATTAAAAAAATAATCAGTAAATATTCTGCCTGAGCAAACTGTATCATACTTTTCCCAGTTTTTAAGGTAACTTTCTTAAAACAAACAATCTCAAAAACATCTCCATAGCCAGAGCCAACAGAGCAATCAGAGCATAATTCATAAACAACTCCTTGTATACAGGAAAGGAATCAACTGTTGTCCGACTTGTCTCCAAGTTATTAATTTCACTGTATATCTCCAGCATCTTTGTATTATCAGTTGCCCGAAAATACTTTCCTCCTGTCTCTTCAGAAATTTGTATTAGTAATGGCTCGTCTATTTCAACTTTAACCTGCTGAATCTGAACACCAAAGGGTGTCATCATAGGAAAAGGGGCAACTCCCATTGCTCCGACACCGATACTGTAAACTCTTACCCCGTAAGTTTTGGCAATTTCCGCGGCCATTAGAGGAGATATTTCTCCTCTGTTATTAACTCCGTCGGTTAATAAAATTATAACGCGACTTTTTGCATGCGAGTCTTTAAGCCTGGCAATTGCGGTTGCCAATCCATTCCCTATTGCTGTACCATCTTCAATAAGGCCGGTCTCTACCTCTTTCATCAAATTAATAAGAGTTGCACGATCTGTTGTAAGCGGACACTGGGTGAAACTCTCTCCGGCAAAAACCACAATTCCCATACGGTCATTGGGTCTTTGAGCGATAAACTCAATAGCAATATCTTTAGCGGCACTAATTCTGTCAGGAGTGAAATCTCTTGCCAGCATGCTTGTTGAGACATCTATTACAAACATAATATCTATCCCTTCGGTATGTACACTATCGAATTCGTCTGACGACCGGGGTCTTGCCAGAGCAACGATTATCGTCGCAATTGCAATAAATCGCAAAATATAGGGCAGATGTCTTAAATGTTTCTTAAATGCACCTCCGGAACCAACCCACGGAAACGCAGACGGCACATTTAATGAAGGGGTGTGTCCTTTTATCTCTCTCCAAATATATAACGCAATAAGAGGGATAAGCAGAAACAGCAAATTTAGTAATTTAGGATATTCAAAAAACATCTTTATTCTCCATTTGATCCATATAAGTTTCATGAACAAACCTCACGGCAGAAGGTATTGAGCTTTCACACTCACTCTCTTGAGCTGAATATTTTGCAAATTTCACCAGGTCCGAAAGGCTAAACAACTCTTCCAGCTCTTTGAATGTAGCCGGATTAATTTTAAAAACAGACAACTCTTTAAGAATTTCATTAGATGTCTGCTCCATTGCTTGAATTTTGTATCTCTCTTCAAGATACTCTCTCAAACATTCTGTAAGACGAGTGAAATACTCTTTTTGATTACTCTTCCAGAGACCCTCTGTCCGTAACTGCTCCAATTTTCTTAAAGCAACAATATGCGGAGGATCTACAACAATAGGTTTGCCAAAAATATTTTTCTTCTCCCTTAAATTCTTAATGGCCTTATTGATCAGGTACCCCAGTAAAACAGCAAAGAAAATAAGGGCTGCCCAGGGAAGTGCCTCTCTGATAGTATAAGGATAATTCATCTGTTCTTTAACGTCAAAAGGGATATAAGAGGTGGTATCTATTTGAATAGTTGTTACCTCTATCGGTCCTGACTCAAAAAACAAAGTGTCGGTTGTACCATCTTGCTTGAAGCGAAAGGCCCTGAAAGGGGGCAAAGAATAAGAACCGCTATCAAACGATGTGATAACCACTCTGCTCTCAAGCTGAAATCCGGACTCCAAGGTTCCAATTGTATCTGTCATTGAATCTCCGATAATTTCTACTCCCGGAACAATTGGATTATCCGGTGTTTCAAAAAGAAATCTATCTCCCCGCTCAACTGTTGTTCTAAAGCGTAGTGTCACCTGATCTCCGATAAGAAGAGTATCTTTAACTTCGTAGTTCATATAAATCAGCGTGTTTTAAACAATGAAACAAGACTTTTAACATAATCCTGATTAGTAGCTATTTCTACAGAATCTACCTTATATTTTCTGAATAACTGAGTTTTATTCTTTCTGACTGTTTTGCTCCAGTTAAAATAGTGCTCTCGTATTTTACGGCTCGATGTGTTCACCCAATGTTCTTTTCCTGTTTCGTTGTCTGCAATCTTAACCAGCCCTATATCTGGAAGTTCATACTCTCTTTTGTCATAAACAGAAATAACATACAGGTCGTGTCTGCCGGCAGCGATTTTTAGTGCATGCTCATAACGAGGGGTCATCTCCTCTCCAACATCCAGCATATCGGAAAGTAAAAAAGCAGTACACCTTTTTTTAATTGCATTGGTCAGAAAGCGAAGTGCTCCAGAGATATCAGTACCTCTTTCATCAGGTTGAAGTTCAATAAGCTCTCGTATTATCCGCAGCAAATGACTCCTCCCTTTTTTGGGTGGAATAAACTTCTCTACTTTCGAACTAAAAAACAGAGCTCCTACCTTATCGTTGTTTGCAGATGCACTAAAAGAGAGTACTGCAGCAATCTCTGTTATCAGCTCCTTTTTTGTCTTTGTATCTGTACCAAACCACCTGGAGCCACTTACATCAATCATCAACACAACCGTTAACTCCCGCTCCTCTTCAAAAACTTTAACAAACGGAGCATTTAATCTGGCCGTAACATTCCAATCCATATTTCTGACATCGTCACCAAACTGGTACTCACGAACCTCACTAAAGGCCATCCCTCTCCCTTTAAAGGCAGAGTGGTACTCTCCGGCAAATATCTGGCGAGAAAGACGCTTGGTTTTTATCTCAATTTTACGAACCTTTTTTAATAACTCTTTTGACATAACAATATCTCTATGGAACTTCTACTGCATTCAAAATTTCTGTAATAATATTTTCTGTTGTAACATTCTCTGCCTCTGCCTCATATGTTAATCCGATACGATGCCTGAGAACCTCGTAGCATACTGCCCTTACATCTTCCGGAATAACATATCCTCTTCTTTTAATAAAGGCATATGCCTTGGCGGCCATTGCAAGGCTTATACTTGCCCTCGGAGACGACCCGTAAGATATAAGCTCCTTTAATGAGTTCAAATTATAATCTTCCGGGGTTCTGGTGGCATATACAATGTCCACTATATAGCGCTCAATTTTCTCATCCATGTAAACCTCTCTCACAACCTCCCTTGCTCTAATTATGTCTTCAGGTTTAAGAACGGCTGATGCCTTTGGAAAAACCCCGCTGTTATTCATTCTTATAATCAATTTCTCCTCCTCTTTCTTCGGATAATTAACAACAACTTTTAACATAAATCTGTCTACCTGAGCCTCCGGTAGCGGATAAGTACCCTCCTGCTCAATCGGATTTTGCGTTGCCATAACAAGGAAAGGTTCCGGAAGTTTGAAACTGGTTTCGCCAATTGTTACCTGACGCTCCTGCATTGCCTCAAGAAGAGCTGACTGAACTTTGGCGGGAGATCTGTTAATCTCATCTGCCAATACGAAGTTTGCAAAAACAGGTCCTTTTCTTATTTGAAACTGCTCATTTTTCTGGCTGTAAATAAGGGTACCTATCAAGTCTGCAGGCAAAAGATCGGGAGTAAACTGAATTCTGCTGAATTTTGCATCAACAACAGAAGCCAGGGTGTTTATAGCCAAGGTTTTTGCAAGACCAGGCACACCTTCAAGCAAAATATGTCCATTTGCAAGAAGCCCAATCATAAGACTCTCAACCAGATGCTTTTGCCCAACTATCACCTTATTCATCTCCAATGTAATCATCTCTACAAATGCACTCTCTTTTTGGATTCTTTCATTTAGCTCTTTGATATTTACACTTTCCATATCGATTGATTTAGTATTTTTGCATATATTTTTCGCATATCTTACAAATTTACGATAATTCGTTTACAATGCGTTTCTTTATTTTAATATCATACAACGGATCTGCTTACTGCGGATGGCAAAGACAAAAAAACGGCATCTCAGTACAAGAGCTGCTCGAAAAGGCCTTTTCGGTTTACCTACGCGAAAGCATAGAGATAACCGGAGCCGGCAGAACAGATTCCGGAGTTCACGCTATTAATTATCACGCCCACTTCGATTCTCTTAACACTGTTTTAATAAGTGAACCTCTCAAAGTAATTTACAAAATAAATGCCATTCTTCCTTCAGATATTGTAATACATGACATCTGTCAGGTTAATGATACATCCCATTGCCGGTTTGATGCTATAAGCAGAAAATACAAGTACTTTGTCCACACAGAAAAAACCCCGTTTGCATCAGAATTCTCCTTTTATTTTCCACATCAGCTGAATCTTGATTTAATGAACAAAGCGGCAAAATACCTGATAGGTGAGAAAGATTTTACTTCAATGGCAAAACTTCATTCAGATACTAAAACAAAT
This sequence comes from uncultured Muribaculaceae bacterium, assembly GCA_964349315.1. Taxonomy (GTDB): domain Bacteria; phylum Bacteroidota; class Bacteroidia; order Bacteroidales; family UBA932; genus Bact-08. The sequence continues at coordinate 18,717 of CAYGGD010000018.1, read as the reverse complement.
ATATGCAATGTAACTGAAGCAATCTGGACAATGGAGTGCCCCCTCAATTTACATCCTTCGGAGAATTACTCCTATTGTTTTACTATTACAGCTAATCGTTTTCTTCGCAACATGGTAAGGGCTGTAACCGGATCATTGCTAGAAATTGGCAGAGGCAAACAGAGTCCGGGCTGGATTCCCGATGTTTTAAGAGAAAAAAACCGTTGTGCAGCGGGTAATTCCGTACCCTCTCACGCCCTTTTTTTAACCGAAATAAAATATCCCTACAAAGTTTTCTGATTTTTTAATTATCTTTGCACTCAAATTATTACCACTAATATGGACGAAGGCCCGAAATATTCTACAAACAAGTATTAATACTTCAGTTTGGGGGCGTTGTGTCTCCTTACAGAGGTTAAAGTAAGGAGATACAGTAATGGTTCAAATAAAACTCGATGTTCAGGAGCTAATCGAAAACAGAGACTGGAAGAGTCTTAAAGTGCTGCTTAATGAGAGTGATTCTTTCGATATCGCTGAAGTAATAGAAGACCTCACCAACTCTTATGATATTATCCTTTTTCGCCTTCTCTCCAGAGAGCAGGCTAAGGAGACTTTTGAACATCTCTCATACGAAAAACAGGAGAAAATCATTCTTGGCCTGGCAAAAAACATAAATCTGATAAGAGATCTTTTAAATGACCTGAATCCTGATGACAGAACTGCTTTTTTAGAAGAGCTGCCAGGCGGAATAACCCAGAAATTAATACAACTTTTATCGCCTGAAGAGAGAGAGATTGCCATTCAGCTGCTCGGGTATCCCGAAGATAGTATTGGTCGATTGATGACCCCGGAATATGTTGCTGTAAAACCGAATTACACAATTTCGCAAGTGCTTGAGCATATTCGCGTATTTGGTAAAAACTCCGAAACACTCAATGTAATATATGTAGTTGATAACAACTGGCGTCTTATTGACGACCTACGGATAAAAGACATCATTCTTGCCTCTCCCGATCAGACAATCCAGGATATAATGGATAACCGCTTTGTGGCGCTAAGCGCCTTTGACGATCAGGAAATAGCCATCAAAACATTCCGCGACTACGACAGGGTTGCTCTTCCCGTCACAGACACCACCGGATTGCTTCTCGGTATAGTTACTGTCGACGACATGATGGACATCGCAGAAGAAGAGTCAACAGAGGACTTTCACAAGTTTGGCTCTTTTCAGGAAGCCATTATCGACCCTTTAAAAGCAAAGGTGTCATTTCTTTACAAACAAAGAGTACTATGGTTAACTGCACTGGTGTTTATGAATGTTTTCTCAGGTGCTGCAATATCAAGCTTTGAAAATACAATTCAATCAGTTGTATCCCTTATCTTTTTCCTTCCTCTTCTGATAGGCAGCGGCGGAAACGCCGGAGCACAATCGGCAACTCTTATGATTCGTGCCCTTGCTACCGGAGAGGTCGAAATAAAAGACTGGTTCAAACTCGTGAGCAAAGAGGTTGTCGTCTCTTTTTTACTGGGAATCACTATGGCTGCAGGTGTTGCACTAATTGCCAGCTTCAGGGCTCCGGAAATTATTGCGATAGTTTCCGGCACTATGGTTATTACTGTTATGACCGGCAGTATTATTGGGCTTCTTCTACCTTTTATATTTACTAAATTTAACCTTGACCCGGCAACGGCAAGTGCTCCTCTTATTACTTCAATAGCAGATATTTGTGGTGTTGTAATTTACTTTTCAATTGCTTCCTGGTACTTCGGATTATAGAGGCAACCTGTAACCTATATAAAAACTGAATAAATAACTCCGGAGGCCCCTATCGCAGCCAGTATAAAGACAATACTCCTTGGCATTATTCCGTTACTTTGAGCCGTTTTACCAAAAATTCCAAATACAAGAGGGTGAACCAGAAAAGGCATAGCAAAAACAAAAGCAATCATTTGTGCTGCCTGCCCCCCAAACATACCCCCCTGTATAGCCGCAAATAATCCAAAGTGAGAAATGGCAGAGGAGTTTGCCATAACAGCATCATTGAGATTCATATTTCCCAGATACAAAAAGAGTAACCCTCCAAATACTGCGATAAGCTGCCACCCCAGAGAAAAAAGCATAAGACCTTTAATCTCCTTCGAGTCGTTTCCATTTGCTTTTCTGAGTACCTTCATTGAGGCATAAGTAAAGAACAAACCTGCACATATTACCAGTATAGTATAAGGAATGGCAAGCTTCCCGGAAGAGGCACTGGCAGCCAGAATAGAAAACACAAATATATGACCGATAAAGGGAACATTAATCATTATCGGAGCCCTTACCTGCGCATCTTCTCCTAAATCGCCGGCGGTACATGCACCTGTTAATCCTGAATGAGAAAGTGATCCTGCCATTCCAGGAGCAAGATTCCTGATGTGATTTGCCTTTCCCAATAAAATCAAAACAGAAAGCCCACCAAACATCCAGAATAACTGACCAAAAAACCCATACGCCAGAACTGAATTCATACCCTGTAACACAAAAGCATCAGCAATTCTTGAGCCGCCTACCATAAAGTTTGCCGCCAGCACCACCGGAATACCTGCAAAGAGCAGCGATCTGACAGTAGGCCCGAACTTCCACTCCGAAAAAATCATTCCGGTAATCACAGAAATAACCATTGCAAAAAAAATATCCGGAAGTGCAATTATTGGCTTTATTGCCTGTGACAGATAGAACGAAGCAACAAGAATAGAAAGAATACCGGCTGTTTCTGCTATACCCTTTCTTATGTATATAGCTTTATTAACAATTTTCGCCCGGTAATCTATAAGAATTATGGAGCCGACAACTCCAAGATAGCCTAACAGAGGATAAAAAGAATCTAAAGGCTCGTTGGCATTATAACCTGTTACTACTCTTTTTAAAGACTCAATCCCTATTAGAATAAAAAAGGCTCTTATTAAAAACATAAACTGTGTAAATTTTGTGCCGAGAAAAATTTCATCCTGAGAGGGCATCACTATGTCAGTTTTATCAAGCTCCTGCCGACTGATAATTTTCCTAATCTCCTGGCCACCCATAAAAAAAGAGGCAATAAGGGCCGTAATAGTTACCTTGCTGGTAAAATCGACAATAGGAAACTCTTTGAGGCCTGGCGACGCCATCCCTGACTGAGTTAAAACAAAACCCATAAGCAAACCGAAAACGACAATAATTAAAATTGGTGAATACTTTGTGCCGGCAACGAATGTTCTGGAAACAAGCACCATAGAAATCACCATTAAAAAAGTGAGCCAAACCTGATTCAAAATATGGGTATTGGCTATAAATCCGTTTACACTATCCATATGCAGTATTCCCTTTTTTTTTGTTACTTTTATGAGTTAGAGTAAACCAAATATAGAATAAAAATGTTTCTTTTTTATTATTATTCTTTTATTTTCTTTAAAAACACATACTATGACAGACCTTAAAATTTATGATCCGAAACAAAAAATGTCACCTGACGAAAAAGATTCTATCGTTAACTTTTTACATACCCACCTCGAAAAATTCAGAGACTCTAAAGAGGATATACGAAAAGCTATTGACTACTCATTAAAAGAGTACACCTCCTTTGGAGGTTTTGTGATTACCTCCAGCCACGAAGGGGAACTGACTGGAGCTGTTGTTGTTAATCAGACTGGAATGGAAGGGTACATTCCCGAGAATATTCTCGTTTACATAGCGACCCATAGTAAATACCGTGGAAAAGGAATTGGAAAAAGGCTTATGCAAGAAGCTATAAACTTATCCGTCGGAAATATTGCATTACATGTTGAACCCGATAATCCCGCTAAATATCTTTACGAAAAAATCGGGTTTACCAATAAGTACCTTGAAATGCGTTTAATTAACCAAAAGAAATAATGGCCTTTGTAACTCTAAACACAAATAAACTACGAGCAAACTATCAGTTTCTTGATAAAATTTTTAAAGCTCGCAACATAGAGTGGTCCGTTGTTACAAAAATGCTTTGTGGTAACAAAGAGTATCTGAAAGAACTTCTTAAGCTGGACATTAAGCAGGTATCCGACTCTAGGATAGTGAATCTCAAAGTAATAAAAACCCTTGCTCCCGACATTGAAACCATTTTTATTAAGCCCCCTGCAAGAAAATCAATCCCAAATGTTGTCAAATACGCAGACATCAGCATGAATACTGAGATATCAACCATAAAGTTGCTATCACATGAAGCAAAAAAACAGGGAAAGATTCATAAAATAATAATAATGCTCGAAATGGGAGAACTTCGGGAAGGAGTACTTCACGAAAATTTCGTTAACTTTTACGAAAAAGTTTTCAGTCTAGACAACATTCAGGTTATAGGTATCGGAACAAACCTAAACTGTATGTACGGAGTACTTCCCAGCCACGATAAACTGATTCAGTTAAGCATATATAAACAACTTATCGAAGCAAAGTTTGACAAAAAAATCAAATATATATCAGGCGGCTCATCCGTTACCATACCCCTTATATTCAGGAATTTACTCCCAAAAGGAATAAATCACTTTCGTGTTGGTGAAACCCTTTATCTTGGTACAGATGTATATAACGACTCTATTATTGAGGGAATGGAGGTTGATCTTTTTATGTTTTATGCTCAGATTATTGAACTCAAAAATAAGCCAAGTCAACCCATCGGCGAACTGGGTACAAATCTGGAAGGCAATACATATGAGTTTTCCGAAGGTGCCGAAAATACAACCAGCTGCAGGGCAATACTGGATGTCGGGCTTCTTGATGTCGATCAGCAACACTTAACAGCTACCGACAACGATATAAACATTGTAGGTGTAACCTCTGATGTAACGGTTGCCGATTTGGGAGAAAACAAAAAAGGATACCGAACCGGTGATTTTATTGAGTTTCGGATGGATTACACCGGCGCATTAAAAATACTAAATTCTAGATATGTAGAGAAAGTCATCAAAAACAATTAGTTTTTGCTTAGCAGATGAAAAAAATTGCAGTTTTAATTATTTCATTTTTTTCGTTCTCATTGGTATACTCAAATACAAATGAGCCTTTTTATATTGAGGTGGGCACAGGTGCCGGAACCGGCCTGTTTCGGGACCTTGCAACATCTCCTCTCTTTTACGGAGGAAAAATATTTGTTTTTTCCGGGGGGGTTATTAAAAAATCGACAGAGAAAGAGACCAATGTAATTTTAAGATATGGCTTTGGTGACCACACCAACAATTACAACAACACATACAATACAGCAACTCTTTACAATTTCGACATCATCTTTTCGCATCTCTATCTGCTACCTGCACTCTCTTCCCATACTTTAAAACCGTTTGCCGGAGTTACTGTGCTCTCCAGCACCAATATCCGTAACAACACCGCCCTTATGAACAACTCTTTCGGAGTTGAAAACATCAGCAACATTATGATATCTGGCAAGGTTTCTCTACAAATTCCGCGTAAAAAACAAAAATTCAAATTGTTGCAAAGAGCAATATCCACGACTCTGTCTGCAGGATTAATTAATTTAAACTACAGGCCGGGATATGCTTATAATTATTTACCTACAATAACCGACACAAGAGTGCGTAATTTAACCGAGCACTCTCTTTCTCTGAACGGGTTCAGAATCAATGCTCAAACTGACTACACCACATACCTATCCAATGGGAATGGCGTCAAGATCTCATACATATTCGACGCTTATAATGCTCCCGGAAGACACGAACCCTTCAGCCACTCGAGACATACTATTCAATTTACTCTTCTTTTCAAATTTCGATAACTTCAAATGCAGCGGAAAATTTCATATCTGATAGTACTGATTGCAATTCTCTCATCTTGTGAGAAATTGATATTTGAAAAAGAGCTCGCATCCACAGACCCTTATGTGAATTTCGACTATCTTTGGAGCGAAGTCGATGGTAAATACGCTTATTTTCAACTTAAAGATGTAGACTGGGACAACATTAAGAGTATTTACAGATCTAATTTATACAAAGGGATGAGCGAAGACTCTCTCTTCAGGGTTATGGGAAATATGTTGAATGAGCTGAGAGACGACCACACAAACCTTTTATCTCCCTTTAACGTATCACGATATAATGTTTTTATTAAAGGTGATGATAATTTCGAGTACAGAATCGTTCAAAAACACTATTTACAGGATGCAGAATACACTACCGGCCCTTTTCGTCACGCCTTCTTAGAAAACATGCAAATCGGATACATAAGGTATTCCAGCTTTGTGAATTTTGTAAGCGATAACTCGCTCGACTTTATTATTAACAGGTACAAAAATACCAAAGGACTGATATTAGACCTTAGAGAAAACGGTGGAGGAAACTTCGTTAATATCCCCCGGATTTTATCCCGGTTTGTAGATTCTAAAACCCTTGTTATGTATAACCGGACAAGAAACGGAAAGGGGAGAAACGATTTTGGCCCGTACGAGCCTTTCTACATAACTCCATCCGAAAGAATTAAGTATCTTAATAAGCCGGTAATAGTTCTGATTGACAGAGGCTCCTACAGCGCTTCTACATTTTTTGCCTTGGCGACAAAAGCTATCCCTGATATTATTTTAGTCGGCGATATAACAGGAGGAGGCGGAGGGCTGCCAAACGGGGGACAACTGCCAAACGGGTGGACCTACCGCTTTTCAATCAGTCAGTCATACGATCTTAACAAAATAAACTATGCCGAAGAGGGTGTAGAACCCGACATATTTATCTCTTTCGACTGGAGCAACCTTACAAGAGACGAAATAATTGATTTTTCAAAAGAACTTATAATTAATAAAAATGAATAAAAGCTTTAATCCCTGGCACTGCGTTAATCCCGGGGAGAGTATTCCCGAAATTGTAAACGGCATAATAGAAATCCCCAAAGGATCCAGAGCTAAATACGAACTTGACAAGGAGAGTGGATTACTTATTCTGGACAGAGTCCTTTACACATCTGTTTACTATCCTGCCAATTATGGGTTTATTCCTCAAACTTACTGCGCAGATAAAGATCCCCTCGACATTCTTATCCTCTCCCAGATAGAGCTGGTTCCACTGTGCATAGTACCTGCCAAAATTATAGGAGTAATGAGAATGCAGGACAACGGAGAAGCAGACGATAAAATCATTGCAGTTGCTTCAGGAGATCCAAGTGTAAGTCATTATAACAACATAAATGACCTACCGAACCACACCCGCACCGAGGTTATGAATTTCTTTGAAGATTACACTAAACTGGAGAATAAAGAGGTAGTTGTAGAAGAGTTTCTTGGAAAAGAAATTGCTATGGAAATCATAAATGAGAGTTTCGAACTTTACAATCTCCTTATCAGAGATAAAAAAAGATGCTCTAAATAGAAAACAATGGAGTATAAATATGTATTCATAGTTCTTATTCTTACCCTCTCACTCTTTGTGTGGGGGAAAATAAGATACGACTTTGTAGCACTCCTTTCTCTTTTTGCTCTGGTTATTCCCGGTATCATACCTGCCGAAAAGGCTTTTGAGGGGCTGGGACACCCCGCAGTCATAACGGTTGCTTCAGTTCTTATAATTGGAAAAGCACTTGAGAACTCTGGGTTGATTGATCTTTTGGGAAAGTGGGTTTCCGGATCAGGAAAAGGGATTACTATCCAAATACTGATTCTCTCTTGTCTTGTTGCTGTAAGTTCGGCATTTATGAATAATGTTGGAGCATTGGCAATTGTAATGCCGGTCGCGATACATATTTCCCGGAAAAATAACATTTCACCCTCTTATATGCTTATGCCCATAGCATTTTCATCTCTGCTGGGAGGGATGACAACATTAATTGGCACACCCCCAAACATTATTATTGCAACTTTCAGGGCAGATATCACAGGAGAGGCTTTTGGAATGTTCTCATTTACCCCGGTTGGATCCATTTTAACAATAGTAGGAGTAACATTTATTTCACTGGCAGGATGGAGACTCTTGCCTAAAAGATTAAGTAACAAATCTCAAACGGGCAATTTTGATATTGATGACTACATAACAGAGGTGATTGTAACAAAAGAATCGGGTAAAATAGGCTATAACCTCAACGAACTCGTTAGAGAAACTAAGTCTGATGTTCAGATACTCGGACTTGTCAGAGATAATATCCGGATACATGCCCCCTCAGATGAAGAAATTCTTAAAAAAGGTGATATTATTATAATTGAAGGTTATACTTTTGACTTCAATGATTTTATTGACAAAACAGGTTTACAGCTTGCAACAGGAAAAAAATTCCGAAAAGATGCAAAAGGGTCCGAAAATATTTCATATGCTGAAGCTGTTGTTATGGCAGACTCACCTCTTATCGGACAAACAACATCAGGAGTCAGAATGCGAAGCAGGTACGGAGTCAATCTTTTGGCAGTGTCGCGCAAAGAGACCAAAATTCATAAAAGAATTGATGATATTGTCTTTAGATCGGGAGATGTGCTGCTGTTTCAGGGGCGTGATCATATGATATCCGAAGCAGTCACCTCAATGGGTTGCCTGCCTCTTGCAAAAAGGTCAGTAAAGCTGGGATATCAAAAAAAGATAACTCTGAGTCTTGGAATATTTGGAGCCTCGATAGCAATGGTTTTAACGGGATTCCTTCCGGTTCATGTAGCATTTCCGATTGCAGCCGTTGTAATGATTCTAACTAGAGTTCTTCCTGTAAAAGACATGTACACCAGTATCGACTGGCCCGTAATAATACTGCTTGGGGCAATGCTTCCTGTAGGAGAGGCTCTTGAGACCTCCGGAGGAGCCGAATACATAGCAGACAAAATCTTACTCTTTTCAGGGTCATTTTCACCAACATTGACGCTTTCCCTTTTAATCACCATTACGATGATTCTTTCCGGAGTTATTAATAATGCTGCTACTGTTGTACTTATGGCCCCTATAGCACTGGCAATAGCAAACGGGCTTGATTTTTCACCGGACCCCTTTCTGATGACTATAGCTATCGGAGCGTCTGCATCGTTTCTGTCCCCTATAGGTCATCAGTCCAATACTCTGGTTATGGGTCCAGGCGGTTATAAGTTTTCTGATTATGCAATTCTCGGGGTACCCGTTAGCATAATTGTAGTATTAACATCAATACCTCTTATTTTATATTTCTGGCCACTATAATTTCTCACTCCTAACATGAAAAGACTTAATCAAACCGAGAAGAAAATAATAGAGATACTAAAACAGGATCCCGTTAAAAATGTTAATCTTATTAACTTTATAAGATTCAATCCTGTTCAGACAATAATCTCAGATAACGGAGGTGTTTTAGTCAGGGGGGTTAGTTACCATAATTGGGTTTACATCAGCTGCTACACACCAGAACAGCTTATGATTTTACTGGAGTATTTAAATGACTGTGATACTTATTATGCAATAATTGAATCGTGGATGATACCATATATTATTAAAGATAAGGAAATTAAGTGGAAGCTTACATGCAACCGTCTTTTTCTACCAGAAAGCACACCTCTGCCACAGCTATCTTCAAAAATAGTCCCAATAAGGTATAAAGATGCAGACTATATATTTAATAATTACAGTTACTGCGGTTATGTTTCCTTAAAATACATAAGAGAGAGGATTAAACAAGGGTTTGCCCTTGGCATTTATCATGAAAAAAAACCTATAGCCTGGATAATGACTCACGACGACGGCGCCATGGGTTGTATTAATGTATTACCACAGTACCGAAGACAAGGTTTAGGGCTTGATCTTACTATTGCCCTGGCTAACCAATTAAGGGATAAGAGCGAAAAAGTATTTGTTCATATCGAAGAATCTAAAACAGAGTCAATGGCTCTCGCAAATAAGTTAGGATTTATCCACGACAGAGAGGTAAGCTGGCTCGCCTTTAACAAAGAAAATTAAATTATAATAAAGACTATGAAAACACTAAGATTTTACACAATTATTATCTCCTCTCTTTTTGTTGTGCTCTCATGTGGGCAGGCAAAAGAGAAAATAATCGAAGAAAAAAGCAATCAGCAAAAATTTTACGACAACTTTAAAACCCTCGAAGGGAAACGCTTCTCAGGAACTGAAATCTTTATTTCAGATACAAACAACAGCTGGGCACACCTCAATTTGGAGATGTTTGTACAAGAGTTTAGCGACACACTGATAAAAGTGCCTTTTAAAGTGGGTGATAACAAGTCAAGAACCTGGATGTTTTTTATGGAAGATGAGAATATTCTTAGATTTCGTCACGACCACAGGCACGAAGACGGCACCCCTGAAGATCTCACAATGTATGGAGGATATGCAACTGACGAGGGTAGTGAGTTCATCCAATTTTTCCCTGCAGACCAATACACCTGCGACATGCTGCCCAGAATATGCGATAATTTGTGGATAGCCGAATTTTCAGAAGATCTCTCAACCTTCTCTTATTCACTTAAAAAGGGAGATAATTTAATTATTACTATCCGGTTCGACCTTACGCAACCGCTGTAAAATAGGCTGAAATTTCTATCTTTGCCACAATATAATAATTCAATGATATCTTTGCAACAGATAATTGAAGCATCACAGGTGATTCAAAGGGGAGGCACAGTTGCATTCCCTACCGAGACTGTATACGGGCTCGGTGCAAATGCTCTTAACGCCGAAGCTGTTGCTAAAATTTTTATGTTAAAAGAACGCCCCTTTTTTGATCCGCTTATTGTACACATTGCTTCTGTTAAAGATATTGCCAGACTATCCGATTCTGATGACCCAAGAGCAATTGAGCTGGCTTCACACTTCTGGCCCGGCCCTTTAACCATTGTCCTTCCAAAAAGTAAAGCGATACCTGACATTGTCACATCCGGCCTTTCTACGGTTGGTTTAAGAATGCCGGCAAATAACATTGCTCTGGAACTTATAAGGCAGTCAGGATGTCCGATTGCAGCACCAAGTGCCAATAAATTTGGAAAGGTTAGCCCTACAAAAGCAACTCATGTATTAAAACAAATCCCTGATATCGACTATATTCTTGACGGAGGACCCACTACAGTTGGAATAGAATCTACAGTTATTGCTCTCAACAACGATGGATTTAACATATTGAGAGAGGGATTTATTACCCGTGAAGATCTACTGAAAGTTATTCCTGAATCAAAGAGTAAGTACAACAACATAGGCAAGGCCTCTCCCGGACTTATGAACTCACATTACAGCCCTGATAAACCTATATATATAATGCCCGCTCAAGAGGGGCTTGAATATGCCTTAAAAGCTGGGTTTAACACTTCGAAAGGAGCATTTATCTCTTTTTACGGAAAGAGACCTAAAGGCTACAATCATACAGAAATTCTCTCACTCAACGGAAACCTCACAGAGGCAGCTGTTAACCTTTTCGGATGTATTCATAATTTAGAGGATAATTGTCAAATTGAATTTATAGTAGCCGAACCTGTTCCTGAAACAGGCATTGGAATAGCGATAATGGATCGCCTTAGAAAAGCATCCTTCAGATATAAAAATAACTAACTAATGGTAAACATATGTTAATGCAAATTATAAAGCGATTCGAGAAGATAGTATTTACTTTTCTTGTATTTATTCTTGTAAGCTATATTGTGGTCGAAATTATTGAACTGGTTTATCAGTTCGGAATGTCCATTGCCAGTGGAAGCGACACAGAGGGAAGATTACTAATTTCCAACGCTCTGCTAAAAGAGGTACTCCCGGTATTCTTTAATGTTTTAATTGCAATTGAGTTAATTGACACTTTCTCGGTGTATGTGCAGAAACACTCAATCAAAGTATTGAATATTCTGCTGATTGGCTTAATTGCTATAGGCCGTAAACTAATTGCCTTTGACTTTAACGACAGCGACGGCCTTACAAATATAGGGCTGGCTGCTTTGATAATATCTCTAGCAGGGGGTTACTATCTAATCAAAAAGAACGACGACGACTAATTATTACCTTTAATAATTTCGTCTATAAAATTGGTAAAAACCCTTATTCCTCTATTAATATTCTCAAGCGTAATATATTCGTCGTAACTGTGAATTGCCTTTAGCTGATCGGAAGATACAATCATTGGATTAAATCCGTAAACAGGAATCCCGTGAGCTCTGTAGTAGTTATTGTCGGTAGAAGCAGGAAAAAGCATCGGAACAACCTTTGCACCTTCGAATTCCTCTTTAATTACCCGTGAAAGAACATCGAAATGCTTTTCTGGCGTTGTACTGCGCGAGAATGCCCCGGAATGAAGAACCTCTATACTAACAACAGTGTCGTTAATCTTTGAAACAATGTAATCAACAATATCTTTCTCTGTTGTTCCGGGCAATAACCTGCAGTCGAAATAGGCCTCTTCAATATTTGAGTTCTGATTTAAAAACGTTGAATTAGCACCGATGCCCGTCAATGTAATTTTATTGGTAACCATATCTCTTATCTCAGGTTCATCTTTAATCGCATTCCTTAAGAAAGACTGAAACAACCGTGAGTCCGGCCTAGATGTGACTCGTCCCTTAACACCTCCGATTTCATTTCCCAAATGGGTAAACATCAGCCGGGCTTCATCTGTCAATATTATGGGCATTGGGGTATTAATCAGATTGTAAAGGCCATTAATCAAAAGATGAAGCGCGTAATCATCATCAACAATTGATGCGTGTCCGGCAATATCGGTTCTCCAGGTGAGTTTTAACCAAAGAGTCACTTTTTCGATAATTGAGATTCCAAAAAGAGGAGAATCCCCTCCAGTTATTGAGGTGTTTTCAATTCCTGATCCGCCTTCGCCAACGACAACAACGGGAGTAAACTCTTCTACAAAATTTTCTGCAACTATTTTACTCCCTGTAACGCCACCCGTCTCTTCGCCAGAAACAAAAATAATAGTAACATTGTAGGGGAGATCCTTTTCATATGCTTGATCAACAAAATTCTTCAGTGTAAAAAGCTGAATAACTCCAAGCCCTTTATTATCAAAAGAGCCCCTACCCCAAACTTTTCCATCGGCAATAGTTCCGCTGTATGGAGGGTAGGTCCACATTGAGGTGTCACCGGCGCAAACTACATCAATATGGTTGTGAAATATTATATTTGGTTTTTTAGACGATAAAGGGTAAAGAGAAGCTGAAAAGTTTACAGATCCCGGTTCATCATTTATATAGTTAACAATTAAACCTGCTTTGCGGCACTCTGCTGCAATAAAGTAGGCCGCTTCATTCTCGTTACCGCTTACTGAGGGGATTGACACATAGTCGCTGAGCATCAAAGCAGCAGGAGTTATTTTATTAACATTATCTGTTTTCGGCCTTTTAGGTACTTTACCTTGAATTTCAACAGAAAAAAATAATACTGCACACACTAACGATGCCTTAAAGGCAAATGCTATTGTTCTCATATATAACCGTGATTTATTAGGGAATTACATCCGATTGTAAAGGTATAAAATGTAGTATAATTATGCAATAATCATCCAATTAAATGTGTAACTTCGCGCACATAAATCCTAAGGATAAACAAACAAAAAAATGGATCAGCAAAATATAAATATTGAACTTGCATACCTTACAATGTCCGATTATAAGGAGCTTAAAGAGGCAATGATAGAATCGTACAGACATATGCCCGGCTCGTACTGGAAAGAGCATCATATAGAAAAACTCCTAAAAGTGTTTCCAAAAGGGCAGGTTGTAATAAAAGCAAACGGACACATAGCCGGCTGTGCTCTCTCAATTCTGGTAAAGCAAAACATGGTTGACGAACCACACACTTACCGCGAAATAACAGCAAACTACACATTCGACACCCACTCCAGATATGGTGATGTTTTATACGGAATAGATGTTTTTATCAAGCCGGAATTTAGAGGACTACGTCTTGGTCGCCGTTTGTATGATTTCAGAAAAGAGCTGTGTGAAGAGCTTAATCTTAAAGCTATTGTGTTTGGAGGCAGGATGCCTAACTACCACAAATACTCCGACAATTATACCCCTAAACAATACATAGATAAAATCAGATCTAAAGAGATAGACGATCCGGTTATAAACTTCCAACTATCCAATGATTTTTTACCCGTAAGAATTTTGAAAGGTTATCTGGAGGGTGATGTTTTATCAAAGGATTATGCATTACTGCTCAGGTGGGACAATATTTATTATGAAAAGAGATCATTAAAAGCTCAGGTAAACAAAAGAGTGGTTCGCCTCGGGCTGGTACAGTGGCAAATGAGGCCATACAACAATATTGAGGAAATTATTGAACAAGCAGAATTTTTTATTGATGCACTTAGCGGATATAAAAGTGACTTTGCAATGTTTCCTGAATTTTTCAATGCCCCTTTAATGGCTAAATACAACCATCTGAGTGAGCCGGATGCTATAAGAGAACTGGCAAAATACACCCAGCCGCTAACAAACGAACTTTCCCGTCTGGCCGTCTCATACAACATCAATATAATAACAGGAAGTATGCCTGAGATTATTGGCGGAAACCTTTACAATATCGGATATCTGTGCAAACGTGACGGAACTACTGAAAGGTACGAAAAAATTCATGTCACTCCAGACGAAGACAGAGTATGGGGGCTTAAAGGAGGAACCAGTTTAAAGACCTTTGATACAGATGCAGGTAAAATCGGGATACTGATATGTTACGACGTTGAGTTTCCTGAACTTGGCCGTCTTTTGGCCGAAGAGGGCATGGACATTTTGTTTGTCCCTTACTTAACAGACACTCAAAACGGATACTCAAGAGTAAGATACTGTGCACAATCAAGGGCTATTGAAAATGAATGCTTTGTAGCTATTACCGGCAGCGTCGGGAACCTACCAAAAGTTCAGAATATGGACATTCAATATTCTCAGTCAATGGTTTTTACGCCCTGTGACTTCCCTTTTCCTGTAAATGGCATCAAATCCGAGGCAACTCCTAATACAGAGATGATACTTATATCAGACCTTGATCTTGATCTTTTAAGAGAGCTTCACAATTACGGAAGTGTAAGAAACCTGAAAGACAGAAGAGGAGATATATATATGGTGAACCGGGTGTAAATATTTGAGATATGGCTCAATTATTGTACTTTTGCAGACTAACAGATAAGCAACCAATAAACTATCAGAATTAACAACTTATTTCGGTTATGATTAATCATTTCTTAACTTCACTCGGGCAAGAGGCAGTTGAAGCTGTTGCTCAGGTTTCTCCTGTAAGGGAAGAACTCTCATTCTCTCTTATAAGCATGGCATTAAAAGGAGGCTGGATAATGCTCCCACTTCTTGCTCTCTCAATTTTGGCTCTTTATATATTTGGCGAAAGATGGTGGGCTATCAGAAAAGCATCATATGTAGATGAGAATTTTATGAGAAATATTCACGACTACATTCACGAAGGAAAAATAAAAGCCGCCATAAACCTTTGCAAATCCAGCGAAACACCTATTTCAAGGCTCATAGAAAAGGGGATTGAAAGAATTGGCAGACCTCTTACCGATATACAGACCGCTGTCGAAAATATGGGTAATGTAGAGGTGTCCCGCCTGGAAAAAGGGTTACCAATGTTAGCAACAATTGCTGGAGGAGCTCCGATGCTTGGATTTTTGGGAACTGTAATAGGAATGATTCAGGCCTTTTATAATATGTCTCAGGCAGGCAGTAATGTAGATATAACCCTTCTCTCCGGAGGTATTTACACCGCAATGGTGACAACTGTTGCCGGACTTACAGTTGGAATTCTTGCATATTTTGGTTACAACTATCTAACTGCAAAAATTGACGACCTCGTTTATAAAATGGAGAGTAACACTATTGAATTTATGGACCTTCTTCACGAGCCAGCAGATAAATAAAAAAGGATACTATTATGTCAATCAAACGCAGATCAAAAGTCAACCCCTCGTTCAGCATGTCTTCCATGACTGACATAGTCTTCCTGTTGTTGATTTTCTTTTTGGTTACTTCGACTCTTGTCAATCCCAACGCTCTTAAACTCCTGTTGCCGAAAAGCACAAACCAAATCTCTTCAAAACCAATAGTAAGCGTTTCCATTAAACACTATATACAATCAAATACCTTTTCTTATCATCTTAACGGAAACAACACACCTGTTCCCCTTAACGACATTGAAAGATTACTTCAGCAAGAGCTTATGGACTCAGACGATCCTACGGTATCGCTGCATGTAGACAGAACCGTTCCTATGGAACAAGTTGTTAATATAATGAATATAGCTAAAAGAAATCAGTACAGAATAATTCTTGCTACAGCACCGGAATAAATATAAAACCATAGATGTCCAAGATTCCTAAAAGAGCAACTAAAGAGGAGCACCGCGCAAAATTCATTGGTGCCTCGATTGCAGTCGGGTTTCACCTGATGGCTGCACTCCTCTTTTTTACAACAGGATTCAAAGTAATCTATCCTCCACCACCCGAAACTGGAATTATTATAGATTTTGAACTTGAGCCTCCCGCTCCCATTCAGGTTAGATCAGGTCACGAACCTAGAGTTGAAAGACCCAACCCGAACGACGATATCCGTCTTGTTCAGAGGTCAGAGTCGGCTATTCAGGGAATTGCAGCAAACCGAGGTGCAGAAACAACTATGGGTGAGGTAGGTGATGTTGAGAGATACGAAGCTCCTAGACCGATTCCGATTGACCAAAGAGCACTCTTTCCCTCTGCTGCAAATGCCGACTCCCTAAGTCATCAAGTTTCTAATGAAGTAAGTGAAGAGCTTCGCGCCGGTCACTCGTTAGGAAATACTCAAACCGGCTCCGTAGAGGGAGAGCCTCAGGCCCGACTTGCCGGCAGAAGTGTAATGGGATCTCTTCCGGAGCCCGAGTACAATGTAAACAAAGCTGGTCGCGTGGTGGTGAGAATCTCGGTAGATCAGTACGGATCTGTCATAAGTGCTACTCCGGGAGCTACCGGAACAACCGTACAGGACAGAACATTATGGGAAGCAGCCAGAAAGGCAGCACTTAAAGCAAAGTTTAATCTGAGTTCTTCAGCCCCGCCTGTTCAGGAAGGGACAATAACTTACATTTTTAAACTAAGGTAATTTTTTACTCGTATCTCAGAGCTTCAATAGGATCTAGTTTTGAAGCCCTTACGGCCGGAATATAACCTGACGCTATACTTACAAAAAGGCAGACCATTACACCCATAAACATCCAGAACCAGGGAATAACAAAGGGACTTTGCATAATGGCGGCAGTAAGATTCCCAACAATTACTCCAGAAATAATTCCGAAAATGCCACCTAATTGGCCTATTACTATCGACTCGAACAAAAACTGCTGCTTAATGGTTTTGGAGTTTGCTCCCAGAGCCTTGCGCGTACCAATTTCCCTGGTACGCTCCTTAACTGAAACAAGCATTATGTTCATAAGGCCCACAGCTGCGCCCAAAAGTGTTATAGCTCCAATTAAAAAGGCTGCAATTGTAACATACGACATAATATTCATTATATCTTCCATCATAGCATCCGACCTTGTAATTCTGAAGTCAGACTGATCTATCGGGCTTAGCCGTCTTATAGAACGAAACAGCTGCTCTGCAGCATCAATTGCTCTGGTCTGGTCGACCCCCTCTTCCGGTATAATACCAATTACATAAAAAGAGTTATCTCCCAAAAAAGTAGCTCTCGCGTTCGAAATCGGAATCCAAACCTGACTATCAACACCACCACCAAAAGTAGATCCCTGCTTCTCCAAAACTCCTATAACCTCGTATCGTACAGACCCGACTGAAATAATCTTTCCAATAGCACTCTCGCCTTTGAACAATGTAGTTGCAACAGCAGAACCAATTACCGCAACAAAAGATGAAGATTCGATATCCCTTGGATTAAAATTTCTGCCAGAAGCGACCCTAGCACCTACGTAAAAAAGATTATTTTCGTATGAAGCCGTAACTCTAATTGTAGGATTTGTCTTAACAGACCCATACTTTATAGTAGCATTTCCTAATGCAGTTGCAGAAATTGATACTATTGAAGGAACATCATAATTATCTGCAAATTCCTTTGCCTGGCTGTAGCTGATATTTCTTCTGTTAATAACCCTCGATCGTCTGCCCGCAGACTGAGAGTCAGAAAAATTAGATCTTATTGCAAATGAATTTGCCCCCATCCTTCCGAAATTTTCGTTCATAAGGGCTTTCAGAGAGTCGGTTGCAGTAAGAATGCCTACCAGAGACATTATTCCGACTGCAATTATTAAAATTGTAAGAACAGACCTCAGCTTCGTACTTGTTATAGATTTCAAGGAAACACTGAAGTTCTCTTTCATCAGGGGATTAAACCCCATTCTTCGGATCAGGGAGCCCGGGAGGTTTGTCATTTAATGCAGATTATAATTGAATGAGTTGGTAAAAATAGGAAAATATCTCTTATTAACATAACTTTGCAACGAATTAAATATAAATGAAGGATAATCAATCTAAAAGTCGTGCACGGGCGGGAGCTCAAGGCAGAGACAAAAAGCCGTCATATGGCAACCGCAGAGATGCGAAACCATTTGACCGCAATCGGAAACCATTTGACAAGGATCGCAGAGATGCAAAACCTTATGATCGTGAAAACAAACCGTTTGACAGAGAAAACAAACCGTTTGACAGAGAAAGGAAACCTTTCGACCGCGAAAGAAAACCGTTTGATCGCGAAAGGAAACCTTTCGACCGCGAAAGAAAACCGTTTGATCGCGAAAGGAAACCGTTTGATCGCGAAAGAAAACCGTTTGATCGCGAAAGGAAACCTTTCGACCGCGAAAGAAAAC
>CAYGGD010000017.1:0-24194 GCA_964349315.1 uncultured Muribaculaceae bacterium | reverse complement strand
CCTATCGAAAGGCTGTCCAGAGTGTTTGTAACCTTCTCTCCAAATTCTCCTGAGACAATGCGCTCTACTCCGAGCGAAGAGAGCATATTTGCAACAGCCGGACCCGCCCTCTCCGGCATTGAAAGATATGGGTTTGGTATAAAAGTCAAATCGTCGTTTACAGCGTTGTATACTGCAAAAAAAGGAGCCCGTGCAAAGAAACGGTCTATTTTTCCGGCAATTGAATCTGTTTCGGATGTTATAGCATATTTCATATGGGAAGTTCTGTGATAACTTTTGTATTATTTGAACCGCATAGTGTGCAGCAAGGAAATTCGATGTGTTGGTAATTGTTAAAAAGAGAGTTGCATTTTTGACATGAGAACCACTCGCTGTCCAGGTAAACTTTTCCACCTTTGAAAACAATTCCCTTTCCCTCTGCAAAAGATTTGGCAACTTTTTCTCTTGCTGCAGCATATATTCTTGTAAATGTGGGCCTCGAAACACCCATCTGAGATGCCGCTTCCTCCTGACTTTTAGATTCGTAGTCGCAAAGACGGATTGATTCGTACTCTTCGAGGAGAATTATTACAAAATCGTTATTCAGACTTTTATCTATTGGTAAAAAGCCCTTTACCGGCGGATGGTTATCAATTTTTCTTAATCTTTTAGGTCTGGCCATAAAAAAACATTTGCCCACAAATATAATGAACAAATGTTTATAATGAGATTAAAATTCTCTATTTTGCAAAAAAATATGCCGCTTTTCTCATCTCGTTGTGATTTGCGAACGGTTTCGGAGGATTTAAGTATTGTTCGAGAAATTTATGAACATTGAATCTTATTTCAGTTGCCTCTTTTGTGTCTATTCTGTCAAATCCGTGTCCGCCTGCAGCATCCTGAAATATTTTGTATTCAAATTCTCTATTGTGTTTCTTAAGGGAGTCTATCATAACAATAACCTCTTCGACATATACATCATTATCATTGGTGTTGGTGTAAATCATCAGCGGCTTTTCGAGAAGGTGTGCATATGTGCTTGGTGAGCGTCTTTTATACTCTTCCGGATTCTCTTCTATTGATTCTCCAATGTGATATCTTGCTGTAAAGTATGCAGTGTAGTTTTCGTCGTGCGATTCAAGGCGATTGGCCAGATCACTAACGGGGACACCTGCAAAAGCTACATTGTATTTTTCCGGATATCTTAGTATATTCATAAGTGAGATCATTCCTCCGTGACTCCAGCCGATTATCCCTATTCTGCTTTCATCTACAATGGCGTAGTTTTCTACCATATAATCGCGGCTTGCAAGAACATCTTCGTTTTCGAGACCTCCATAGTCTATATTTTCATAAGTGGCTTTTCCGTATCCTGTGCTGCCCCTGTATTCGGCAGAAACAACAATATACTCCTGAGCAATTAACTCTCTTACAATATGTGCGTAATAGGTAGAGAAGTCGGCGTGAATACCACTGTGAGGCAGAACAATAAGTGGATACTTTTTTGATTCATCCACGCTGCGTGGAATAAATACATATGTGTAAAACTGAAGAGGGTTGGCAGCGAATCTGTCATTTTCTCTAAGAGGTTTCCAGCGTGGGGGACCTGTAAGCCGGACTTTATCGACATATGCGATATCACCAAGCAGCTGATGCCACATAAGGTCGTCGGTTCTCTTGATTATAATGTCGTGAATGTGCTTTTGATTCTGGACCAGTTTTTTGAGCTGTTCAATCTCTTGTAACAGATCTTCTTTGTTTTGTGACTGTGCATTACTGCAAACAAACAGCGAAAGGAGAAGGGTTAGTATAATTCCTTTTGATAAAGTTTTCATAAAGTGTTATTTTTTACAAATATATAAATAAAAAGAGCGGCTTTTGCCGCTCTTTATTATAAAATGTTACTATTACTACTTTACTTCTTCGAAATCTACATCAGTAACATCCTTTTCATTTCCATCCTTTCCCGGATCTTGACTTGGTGCTTCTCCTGCTCCTGAATCGGGTGATGGCTGAGACTGAGTGGCTTTAGCCATCTCTTCCGAAGCTGCATGCCAGGCTGCATTTATTTTTTCCATTGCAGAGTCGATGGCGCCTGTTTCCTGAGATTTGTGGGCCTCTTTAAGGGTTTCGAGAGCACTCTCTATAGCCGATTTTTTATCCGGAGATAGCTTATCGCCATACTCTTTAAGATTCTTCTCAGTTTGGAAAATCATCGAATCTGCACCATTTATTTTATCGATTCTCTCTTTCTCCTTTTTGTCGGTTTCTTCGTTTGCCTTGGCCTCATCTCTCATTCTGTTGATTTCAGCTTCAGTCAAACCGCTGGATGCTTCAATCCTGATTTTTTGCTCTTTGCCGGTTCCTTTGTCTTTGGCCGAAACGTGGAGTATTCCGTTGGCATCAATGTCAAAAGTAACTTCGATCTGCGGAACTCCTCTTGGTGCCGGAGCAATACCGTCCAGATGGAAGCGACCAATTGTTTTATTGTCTTTTGCCATAGATCTCTCTCCCTGCAGGATATGAATCTCTACAGAAGGCTGATTATCACTTGCGGTGCTGAACACTTCCGATTTGCGGGTAGGTATTGTGGTGTTTGACTCAATTAATTTGGTCATAACACCTCCAAGAGTCTCTATGCCAAGTGAGAGAGGAGTAACATCAAGAAGAAGTACATCTTTAACATCTCCGGAGAGAACACCTCCCTGAATAGCTGCTCCTACTGCTACAACTTCGTCCGGATTAACCCCTTTGCTCGGAGCTTTTCCGAAGAATTTTTCAACAATCTGCTGAATTGCAGGAATTCTGGTTGACCCCCCTACAAGAATTACTTCGTTAATATCCGAAGATTGCATTCCTGCGTCACTCAACGCTTTGCGACACGGCTCTACTGTTCTTTGAATCAGATCGTCGCACAGTTGTTCGAATTTTGCCCTTGTAAGTGTCTTAACCAGATGTTTGGGCACTCCGTCAACAGGCATTATATAAGGAAGGTTAATTTCTGATGAAGATTGACTTGAAAGTTCGATTTTTGCTTTTTCTGCTGCCTCTTTAAGTCTTTGAAGAGCCATAGGATCTTTCCGCAGGTCTAATCCGCTGTTTTCTGATTTGAACTCATCTGCCAGCCAATCAATAATTTTTTGGTCAAAATCATCTCCTCCAAGGTGAGTATCACCATTTGTAGATTTTACTTCAAATACTCCGTCGCCAAGTTCGAGAATAGAGATGTCAAATGTTCCGCCACCAAGGTCGAAAACCGCAACTTTTGTGTCTTTATGCTGTTTGTCAAGCCCGTAAGCAAGAGCTGCTGCCGTAGGTTCGTTGATAATTCTTTTAACTTTTAACCCGGCAATTTCTCCCGCCTCTTTCGTTGCTTGTCTTTGAGAATCACTGAAGTATGCAGGAACTGTAATGACTGCTTCTGTAACTTCCTGTCCTAAATAGTCTTCGGCAGTTTTTTTCATTTTTTGCAGCACCATAGCTGATATCTCTTGAGGAGTATACATTCTGCCATCAATATTTACTCTGGCAGTATTGTTTTCTCCTTTTTCAACCTTATAAGGTACGCGGTTTACTTCAAGTTGTACCCTGTCGAAACTCTCTCCCATAAATCTTTTGATAGAGGAGATAGTTTTAGTAGGGTTTGTAATTGCCTGTCTTTTAGCAGGGTCACCAATCTTTCTCTCTCCGTTTTCGGCAAAGGCCACAACAGAAGGGGTGGTTCTTTTTCCTTCACTGTTTATGATGACTGCCGGCTCGTTACCTTCCATAACGGCCACGCAGGAGTTGGTTGTTCCAAGGTCTATTCCAATAATTTTTCCCATAATTGATTTATATTTTTAGTGTATTTATCTCTATTTGTTACTATGTAACTTCTAAGATTGTGCCAACCTGTAAAACTGACAAGCTGTCAGAAAAAATCTAATATTATGATTTATTATTTAGCTTTGCAGTATAAAAAACTGAATAAATATGTCGGTAGAAGGTAGAAAAAGAATAATCACAACGCAGAGACTTCTGGAGATGAAAGAGCAAGGCGAGAAGATAGCTATGTTAACAGCATACGACTACACTTTTGCCAAAATACTTGATAAGGCGGGTATAGATATTATACTTGTCGGAGACTCTGCAGCTAATGTTATGGCAGGTCATGAGACTACACTTCCGATTACTTTGGATCAAATGATATATCATGCACAGAGTGTTGTCAGGGCTGTTAGAAATCCAATGGTTGTTGTAGATATGCCTTTCGGTACTTACCAGGGTGATTCCAAGCATGCTGTCTCCAGTGCAATAAGAATAATGAAAGAATCTGAGGCAGATGCTCTTAAAGTAGAGGGGGGGCTGGAAATTATTGACTCTGTCAAAAGGATTCTATCTACAGGGATTCCTGTTATGGGCCATCTTGGACTAACTCCTCAGTCGATACATAAATTCGGGACCTATTCAGTAAGAGCAAAAGAGGAGGCCGAAGCAAATAAACTGATCTCTGACGCTATTGCTTTGGAGGAGGCAGGATGCTTCGCATTGGTTCTCGAAAAAATCCCGGCCGATCTGGGTGCAAAGGTGGCATCGGTGCTCAGGATTCCGGTTATCGGAATAGGTGCCGGAAATGGAGTTGATGGTCAGGTTTTAGTTATGCATGATATGCTTGGTATCAATATCGATTTCTCTCCCAGATTCCTGAGAAGATACAATAATTTGCACGATCAGATATTAAGCTCTTTCATGAGCTATGTGAAAGATGTGAAAGAACTTGAGTTTCCTAATGATAATGAACAGTATTAGAGATATTTTATACGAAGATAATCATCTGATTATTGTCAATAAGCGAGTTGGAGATATTGTCCAGGGTGATAAAACAGGCGATGCTCCTCTTAGTCAGCTAATTGCTGGTTTTATAGCAATAAGAGACCAAAAGCCGGGAGATGCTTTCATCGGAGTGGTACATCGCCTGGATAGACCGGTTACAGGTGCTGCCCTTTTTGCCAAAACATCAAAAGGACTTGAGAGAATGAATGAAATGTTCAGAAATGGTGAAGTTAAAAAAACCTACTGGGCTATTGTCTCAAATCTTCCACCCCAAAATGAGGGAATGCTTACACATTATTTAATACGAAATGAGAAGCAAAATAAATCCTATGCTTATCCCTCTTCAAAAAAAGGGTCCAAAGAGGCAAAGATGACATACAGGGTAGTTGCTTCGGGTGACAATTACCATCTATTGGAGGTGGAGTTACTTACAGGAAGGCACCATCAGATACGGTGTCAGCTGGCAGCTATCGGGAGCCCGATTAAAGGTGATTTAAAATATGGTGCAGCAAGGTCAAATAAAGATGGTGGCATATCACTGCATGCAAGAAGTATAAAATTTATACACCCGGTAAAGAAAACTGAGGTATTTGTTGTGGCGCCTGTTCCTGAAGATAAATTATGGTTGTTTTTTGCAAAGGCTATATCTTAAAATCTGACATATCTATACCTGAATCTTCTGCCTCCCTTATTTGAGTAGATGATATCTCTATAAGTGGAGCGTGAAGAATCTGACATCCGTATTTAATACATAGCGCTTCAGTATCGTACCCATTACGGGGATATACCCAAACAGTAAACTCCTGAATAAGCTCTTGCCATTTGTGCCACTGCTCAATAATTGCAAGATTGTCAGCGCCGATAATCAGGATAAATCTGTTCTGCGGCTCCTCTTCTTTTAGTTTTCGCAAAGTATTAATTGTATAGAGAGGAGGTGTCATATGGTACTCTATATCAGATACTGTAACCCTTCGCCCCAGATGCGCTTTTCGGATGGCCGACTTTACATAACTTAACCTTTCGGCGGCATTTATTGCATATGCCCTGCCTTTTAGCGGGTTCCTCGGGCTTACTACCAGTCGCAGCTGATCAATTCCTGTCTTTTGAATTAAATATCTGCAAATGGTCATATGGCCAATGTGAAGCGGATTAAAAGAACCGAAATATAATCCAATATTCATATTAATGTCTGTAAAAATCTTCGACTATTAACTCAGCCTCTTTAAGGCATTGTTCTAGGTTGTCGTTGATTATTATTCGATCGAATTTTTCTGAGCAGATAATCTCTTCGGTTGCTTTGGATACTCTCATTTTAATTGAAGCTGCATCTTCTGTTCCCCTTTCACTTAATCTCTTTTCGAGTACTTGAATCGAAGGAGGCATTATAAATACAGAGAGTCCCTGATTCCTGAAAAGCTCCTTTAAGTTTATCCCTCCCTGAACATCAATGTCAAATACCGCAATTTTGTTCTCTCTCCAGATTCTTTCGGCCTCACTTTTTAATGTACCGTAATATAATCCGGGATAAACCTCTTCGTATTCTATGAATTCATCCTTTGCAATTCTTTTCTGAAACTCCTCCGATGTCATAAACCAGTACTCCCTTCCGTTCTGCTCTTCTCCTCTCGGTTTTCTTGATGTTGCGGAGATTGAAAACCCCAGATAAGGGTACTTTTTCATAAGGTGATTCACAACGGTACTTTTTCCGGCACCTGATGGTGCGGAGAAGATTAAAACTTTTTCACGATTACTCATAGAGATCTTCTTCGGATTTAACTTTTGATATATCGTAGATAAACTTAGACAATTTATCAATACAGCAGTTCAGAAACTTCTCTCCTTTTTCAGGATTTGATAGGGCAGGATCACCAACACCGGTATCTTCGGTAATCATTATCCATCTACGCGGAGTCCATGCCCAGCGCTCACGGAAACCCTCTATCTTCATTTTGTTCTCTTTTCCTTTGCCTGCAGTTTCGAGCGGAGATACAAGTTGTGGAGAAATAAACTGCATACATGATGTCTCCAGCTCACCTGCGTGATCTCCCGGTTCGTCAAAAAACTCTTTTTCGTTGCATATTCTCCACCAATTAACAGAGGTCATAATGATATCGGGAAATTCCAGAGATAGCTCCCGAATTAACGGCTGGAAAGAATTTCCTCCGTGACCATTTATAATTATCAGTTTGTCAATATCATGACTCTCAAGCACAAAAAGTATATCTTGAAGAATTGATAGCTGAGTGGATGGATTTATATTCATGCAGAGCTTAACCTCCATTTGTCCTGAGTTTACTCCGTATGCAACCGGAGGCAGGACAATTGAAGCAGCCCCCTTTTTATTTGCCGCTTTTGCAGCTTCTGATGCTACATACTCTGCAAGAACTGTGTCTGTTCCGTATGGCAGATGGTAGTTGTGGGCTTCGGTAGCTCCCCAGGGGAGTATTGCAACTTTTATCTTGCTTTTTTCAATTTGTTTCCAGTTGGATTCCTGTAATATATGAGGATTCATTGCAATAAATGTTAAATAGACGCAAACAAAGTTAACCAATTTTGTTCAAAATTGTTACTATTTTTGCAGGGCATTATAATCAGATAGGTTTTATTTTTTAAATACAATATATAATATGATTTCGTACAAAGAACTTGGCCTAGTAAATTCTAAAGAGATTTTTGCTAAGGCAGTAAAGGGCGGTTATGCAATTCCTGCTTTTAATTTCAATAATTTGGAGCAGATGCAGGCGATTGTTTCTGCCTGTGTAGAGACAAAATCTCCTGTGATATTACAAGTATCCAGTGGAGCAAGAAAATATGCTAATCAGACACTTTTAAGATATTTGGCTCAGGGAGCGGTTGAGTATGCAAAAGAGTTGGGAGCTGCAATTCCGATAGTACTCCATCTAGACCACGGTGACTCTTTTGAGCTTTGTAAATCGTGTATAGATATGGGTTTTTCATCGGTGATGATAGATGGATCGCACCACTCATTTGAGGATAATATCATACTTACCCGAAAAGTAGTTGAGTATGCTCATGCTCATAATGTAACAGTAGAGGGAGAACTCGGAGTTTTAGCAGGAGTAGAGGATGATGTTTCGTCAGAGCACCACACATATACACAACCCGACGAAGTAGAGGAGTTTGTCAGCCGTACTGGTGTTGATTCACTTGCTATTTCTATAGGTACCTCTCACGGAGCTTTCAAATTTAAGCCAGGTCAGGATCCGGAAATTCGCCTCGACATTCTTAAGGAGATTGAAGAGCGTATCCCGGGATTTCCAATAGTACTTCACGGAGCATCTAGTGTCCCGCAGGAGATTGTTGCACAGATTAACAAATTTGGAGGTAAGCTCGAAGATTCTATCGGTATTCCTGAGGACCAGTTGCGAAAAGCTGCTGCAAGTGCTGTTTGTAAGATAAATATCGATTCTGATGGCCGACTGGCAATGACAGCTGCAATCAGAAAAGTATTTGCTGAAATACCTGAGGAGTTTGACCCTCGTAAATATTTGGGCCCGGCAAGAGACGCGCTTAAAGAACTATACAAACACAAGATAATAAATGTGTTAGGCTCTAACAATAAGATTTAGAGCAGTACCCGGCCATAGGCCTGAAGAGTTCTCTCTCTGGCCTCTTTGTGGTTGCAGATTGGTTCCGGATAGGATTTTTCCTTATACTCCGGAACCCATTTTTTTATATAAAGGCTATCCGGATCGTATTTTCGTGTCTGTTCATATGGGTTGAAAATTCTGAAATATGGAGCAGCATCACAGCCGGTGCCGGCAACCCATTGCCAGTTTCCGTTGTTAGAGGAGAGATCGTAGTCGAGAAGCTTTTCTGCAAAGTATGCTTCGCCTATTTTCCAGTCTATTAACAGATTTTTAGTTAAAAATGAGGCTGTTATCATTCTTACTCTATTGTGCATCAGTCCCGTAGCGTTTAGCTCTCTCATTCCGGCATCCACAATAGGGTACCCGGTGTTACCTTCGCACCATCTTATAAATTCTTCATAATCATTACGCCATTCAATAAACCGGTATTTTTCCTTAAATGAATTATCCTGAACATAGGGAAAATGAAAAAGAATCATTTTAAAGAACTCTCTCCAAACAAGTTCTTTTAGGAAAACAGTGTTGTTTAAAGCGCTTCTTACTGCTCTTTTTATTCCTATGGTGCCAAACCTTAAGTGCGGGCTTAGCATTGAGGTTTGTTGTAAAGAGGGAATATCCCTGGTGTTATGGTAATTGTCAATAATGATTTCGGAAATATGAAAGGGCAATGCGATATTGTGAGCACTTTTTGTGAAGCCAATAGTGGCAATTGAAGGTAAAACTATGTTAAAGCCGGTAAAGGACTCTTTAATTATGCCGGATAGCAGACTCTCCTTTGCCAGATTGTGTAGATGCTTTTCGGCAGGAGATTCATTAAGAACACTCTCTGTTGTGGAGAGCAGATTTTCTATCCACTTTTTGGAGTAGGGTGTGTAAACTGTGTATGGAGTTCCATCTTTTTTGACAATTTCATTCTCTTCAAAGATAACCTGTTCTTTGTGAGAGATTAACTTTATTCCTTTGGATAAAAGGATTTCTGATATATTATGATCTCTTTTAATTGCCTCAGGCTCGTAGTCTTTATTGTAGTGAACCTCTTTTATATCAATGAATTCGTTAATGGGAGAGCTGGTAAGTTGCGAAAAAACATCAGCCGGATTACCCTTAATGCTTAGCAAAAACGATTCTCTGCTCTTAAACTCCTTCTCTAATAATGAGAGTGCACGATGTATAAAACTGACTCTTTTGTCCGGGCTTAAGGGGGGAAGTTTACTGAGTATTCCAGTGTCAAAAATAAAAAGCGGAAGTACCGGCAATCCGGAGTTAAGCGCATAAAAAAGGGCAGGATTATCTATAATCCGGAGATCTCTTCGAAACCAGCAGATAACAACATTAATTTTTTCCATTGATACAAATTTAATAAATTGCATGAATTAAAGCATCCCTTACATAATAGTTAAAGTTTGAGGTTATGAGAAATATATTAAATTTTATACCCTTTGCAGCATCCTTTGCTGCAATTCCGGCTGTCGCTCAGAATAAACCTCTTAATGTGGTTTATATTATGTCGGACGATCATTCATATCAGACCATAAGCTGTTACGATAACAGGTATATTGAGACTCCCCATATAGACAGAATGGCTGCGGAGGGGGTGCGGTTTACCAACAGTTTTGTTACTAACTCTATTTCGGGACCCAGCAGAGCAGTGATGCTGACAGGGAAGTTCTCTCATAAAAACGGGATGACAACTAATGCTACCCGATTTGACAGTACACAGGTGACATTTCCTAAATTGTTGCAGGAAGCGGGTTATCAGACAGCAATTTTTGGAAAGTGGCACTTAAAAAGCGAGCCCTCCGGCTTTGATAAATGGGAGGTTTTGGTAGGTCAGGGCCACTATTATGATCCTATTTTTATAGTGCCTGAAGGCAGAGTAACCCATAAAGGTTACAGTACAAATATAATAACAGATCTTAGTCTCGACTGGCTTGAGAACGAAAGAGATAAGGATAAACCATTCTGTCTTGTAATTCATCACAAAGCTCCCCACAGAAATTGGATGCCAGACATTCCGGAGATAGATCTTTTTGAAGATACAACATTTCCTGTTCCTGAGAATTTTTACGACAGTTACGACGGCCGGCCGGCTGCCGCAGCTCAGGAGATGAGCATTGCAGGGGAAGAACTCGATTTTGCTTTCGACTTAAAGTTAAATGCCGATGATATCGAAACGAGACTTAAACTCAATTTAACATTTGCATTAAGAAGACTTGACTCATTGCAGAAAAGAGAGTGGGACAGAGTTTATGATTCTGTTTTAACTGATTTCCGTTCAAGAAATTTAAAGGGAGATGAGTTGGCAGAGTGGAAATTTCAGAGGTATATGAAAGATTATCTTAAGTGTATCAGGTCTGTTGACAATAATATAGGAAGAGTTCTAGATTATCTGAGAGATAATGACTTACTTGAGAATACAATTGTTATTTATACTTCTGATCAGGGTTTTTATATGGGTGAGCATGGGTGGTTTGACAAGAGATTTATGTATGAGGAGTCTTTCAGGACACCACTGGTAGTAAGATTACCGGAAGCTCATAGCAATCTTGTCAAAAGGGGCGATATCGATCTTTTTGTCCAGAATATAGATTATGCCCCAACAATTTTAGAGTTGGCCGGAGCTGATATTCCGGAAGAGATTCAGGGAGTTTCAATGGTGCCTCTATTGAAGGGGGAGAGACCTGAAGATTGGAGGCAATCAGTTTATTATCATTACTTTGAGTATCCTGCCGAGCATGCTGTCAGAAGACATTACGGTGTGCGGGACAGCAGATATAAACTTATCAGATTTTATGGCCATGATATTGAACAATGGGAGCTTTTCGATTTGTACGAAGATCCCATGGAGATGAAAAACTTATACAATCACCCAGATTATACAGATATTCAGAAAAGAATGCATCTGGAGTTAGAGAGACTCATTACAAAGTACGACGACCAAATTGATTAAACAGGCGGTCAACATACATTTTGAGCAGGCAGACCGTCTTATTAACAAAAGGCCCTTTTCATTAATGATGAAGCCTGTAGGTAGTTATTGCAATTTAAGATGCTGTTACTGCTACTATTCTCCTTCGGATCTCTCTGCTAATAAAATGAGTGATAGTATCCTCAAAGAGTCGATTGATAAAGTTATTTTTAATAATAGTGACAACGAGGTTTATATGCTGTGGCACGGAGGAGAGCCTCTGCTGGCAGGAATCGGTTTTTTTAACAGAGTAATTGAACTTCAGAAAAAGGCAATTGAACAAAAAGGATCATATCAACTAGTAGTAAATTCATTACAAACAAATGGTACTCTGATTGACTCTAGGTGGGCATCATTTTTTAAAGAGCAGAATTTTTTGATTGGAATATCTATTGACGGACCACAAGAGATACACAATGCTTTCAGAAAGAATATATCGGGAGAAAACTCATATGAAAGAGTAGTAAAAGGGTTAAACAAGCTTGTCGAGGCGGGAGTTGAGTTCAATACACTCTCTACAGTTAATTCTCAATCTGCAGGCAAAGGAGGCCAGGTGTATGATTTTTTAAAAGATTCCGGATCTCATTTCATGCAGTTTTTACCGGTTGTTGCCCCGGAAACACCCTGGGGAATAAAGCCGGAGGAGTATGGAGAGTTTTTGATAGAAATCTTTCAGGAGTGGTGGAACTGCAAAGATGCAGGAAATTACTATGTGCAGATGTTTGATGTTGCACTTGCAAACTACATGGCAGTGGACGGAGGTTTATGCCAGTTTTCGCCTGTCTGTGGAGATATACCTGTTGTTGAGTATGACGGAAAGGTATATACTTGTGATCATTTTGTAAACAATGATAACTTTTTAGGCTCTGTAGATAACGATATCTCTTCCCTTCTCTTTTCGGGCAGACTTCCTGTTTTTGATGTTGAGAAATTTTCAAGACTGAACAGTCAGTGCAAAAGTTGCTCTTGTTTGTCTCTCTGTTACGGAGGTTGTCCGGAGCATCGAATTGTTCCTGTAAAAAATGACTTTAATATAAACTATCTGTGTAAAGGATACTATATGTTTTTTGAGTATGTGAAACCTTATCTTAAGGAGATGGCCTCTCATATAGTTTTATAATATTCTTCCAGAAGGGATACATCCTTTTTTTACTCCATCCGTGACACCCAAAAGGCAGCTCTCTCCCGTTTATCTTGTAACAGTATTCAGGATGTTTGTCAAATGAGAATTTTATCGCCTGAGTATAATGGGGATAAGTAAATTTATTAGTTAAATGGCGATTTACTTCAACAGACCAGAATACATCTTCGTTGTGCATGTGGTCTCTTTTTCCCGACAGGAAAATCTCTATAATATTTTTAAGCTCGATAGTGGCTCTTAGGTGAGAGGAGACTTTACGAATTGACAGACCTCCATTACCAACCTGATTATAAAGAGATTGTCTGTCAGGATTTTTCGCTAGTTTATTGAAAAACCTTAACAGAGACATATATTGTTTTACCAATGGTTTTTGGTAAATGCCCCGTTTTATCCAGGGAGCGCCGATATAATCGAACTCCATTGAACACCACACCTCTAGGTTGTCACTAAAAATCCAGGCATCAAGCTGGTGAATCAGTATATAACGACTTTCCGAAAACGCTTCGTAAAACTGAGTTGAAAGCATCAATCTATTATAGCCCTCGATACTATCAAAAAAATTATCAGGGAATGAGATAGTGGGTATTCCAGGTGCAAGATCTTCCAGCAATATACCACTGAGAGAGAGGGGCTTTACAATTACAATTGGGACCCTTTTGAGAACAAGCATTGCATTTTTTAAAGAATTTTTCTCGTGATCTGTCAGCAGATGTGTGTACACAGGGATTACAACGGTAATATCTTTCATGGGTGTTAATGTAATTGCGGGAATGACTTTATGTATGCAAATATAGATTAATTGAATCACATAAATATGCCAAAATGTCTTAATAACCCTTTTGGCAAATTATTTGTGATTAACTTTGCAAGTTGTAATTAAAATCAAACGAACAATTATGAAGAGGCAAAAGAGAGAAGCTGAAATCGAAAAAGATGAAGAAACTAAAGCAGAGAGTGAAGAGATCTCGTTGTTAAATGATAAATATTTAAGACTTGCAGCTGAATTTGACAATTACAGAAGAAGAACCCTTAAAGAGAAGCAAGAACTTATTCTTACAGCAGGAGAGGATATTATAAAGGGGATTTTGCCTGTAATTGACGATTTCGAGAGAGCGCTCGATATGCTAAGGCAATCGGAGGGAGATAACAGTGTCGCATTGGAGGGGACTGAGCTTATCTATAACAAGCTTTTCACTTACTTGTCTTCCAGAGGATTAAAAAATATAGACTCTCTTGGTTGTGAGTTAGATACCGATTTTCATGAAGCAGTGGCAAGTACACCTGTAGAGGATGAAGAGAAAAAAAACAGAATAATCGATGTAGTTCAACAAGGATATTTACTTAATGGCAAAGTTATCAGATTTGCCAAAGTAGTAATCGGACAATAATATTATAATGGCAAAAAGAGACTATTACGAGGTACTTGGTGTTTCAAAAGGGGCATCTGCCGATGAGATAAAAAAGGGCTACAGAAAGATGGCTATTAAATATCATCCGGATAAAAATCCCGGAGATACTGAGGCCGAAGAAAAATTTAAAGAGGCGGCAGAGGCCTATGATGTACTTAGTAATCCGGATAAAAAAGCAAGATACGATCAGTTTGGTCATGCCGGAATGAGCGGTAACGGAGGTGGATTCAGCGGTGGATTTACTATGGAGGATATTTTTAGTCAGTTTGGCGATATCTTCGGAGGTCATTTTGGCGGATTTGGAAATTTCGGAGGATTTGGCTCCTCGTCAAGAGGCAGACGAGTTAACAGGGGATCTGATATAAGAATCCGGGTTAAACTTGATCTTAAGGAGATTGTTCACGGTGTCGAAAAAAAGGTTAAGATTAACAAGCAGATTTCCTGCACTGCCTGCAACGGCAAAGGTGCACAGTCTGAAGCTGATATTTCTACCTGCTCGACATGTAAGGGTAGTGGCCAGGTAACAAGAGTTACCCAAACTTTTCTCGGAACCATGCAAACAGCTTCAGTATGCCCTTCGTGTAACGGAGAGGGAAAAGTAGTATCTAAACCCTGTTCTTCCTGTTCCGGATTGGGACTTGTTAAGGCCTCGGAAGAGATATCTTTTAAAATTCCCCCCGGAGTGGCTCAGGGAATGCAACTGACAGTACAGGGCAAAGGAAATGCTGCCAGAAGAGGAGGCGTCAACGGTGATTTGCTGGTAGTTATTGAGGAGGAGCCCCATGAGCACTTGCAGCGAGATGGTAATGACCTTATTTACTCACTTTTTGTTTCAATTCCTGATGCCATTTTAGGCGCAGACGCTGAGATTCCCTCTGTAGATGGTAAATTACGAATTAAAGTAGAGCCCGGAACACAGTCGGGAAAAATACTTCGTTTGCGCGGCAAAGGAATTCCGGATGTTAATGGATATGGCAGCGGTGATTTGCTGGTTTATATTCAGGTGTGGACACCAACTAAAGTGGATAAACAAGAGAGGGAGTTTTTGGATAAACTTCGTGCTTCATCTAATTTTAAACCAAATCCGGGAAAAGAAGAGAGGAACTTCTTTGATAGGATGCGCAAAATTTTTTCATAGTGATTAAACAGAGGTTTTTATTTTCTATTCTTAGCGTATTAATACTTTCAGGGTATAGAGTTCCTTTAAATTTGCCTGTTTCGCTTTCCGGTTCCTATGGAGAACTCAGATCGACTCATTTTCATTCGGGAGTTGATTTCAGAGTAGGGGGTGTTGTTGGTGCTCCGGTGTATGCCGCCAGGGAGGGTTATATTTCTAGAGTCACTGTTTCTCCTACAGGCTACGGAAATGCGGTTTATATAAATCATCCCGATGGTAAAACAACACTTTATGGTCACTTGCACGATTTTGCGGATGAGATTCAAGAGTGGGTGAGGTCTGAGCAGTATAAGAGAAAAAGCTTCTCAGTATTTCTCTCTCCTCCGGAAACTCTCTTTATTGTAAACAAAGGAGACTTCATTGGAAGGGCTGGTAATTCCGGATCATCAGGGGGTCCTCATCTCCACTTTGAAATGAGAGAGACTGAGTCTCAGCAACCGGTTAATCCATTAAAATATGCCGATCTTAGTGTTGTCGACAATATTGCTCCGGTAATTCAAAGGGTAAACTTTTATTCGATATCAAAATATCAGACTCTTCCAGAAAAATCTCTTTTACAATCTTTTACCGGAGTAACTAATAATACTGTGAGTGTAACAGATACCTTTTACATTGCAGTGGCCGGAATAGACAGGCAAAATAATACAAATGCACGATTGGCCGTTTATTATTACAATTACTATCTGAACGGTGAACTTATTTTCTCTTTTTCGCCCGATTCCATTCAGTCTAATAAAGGGAGATATATAAACAGTCTGGTAGAATATTCTGTAAAGGAGAATACCGGGCAATCGATGGTAAAGAGCTGGGTAGAGCCCGGTTCTGGTTTAACTCAAAGCATATACTCTGTTAATGATGGTCTGTTTATTATTAAAGACGATAATATTCACGAAGTTAAAGTCGAGTTGATTGACGAACACTACAACACCACAATAAGAAAGTTCAGAGTAAGAAGAAGAGAGAGTACTGGAGTAAAAACAGATTACTCATTAGTTGATTCGACTATGATTATGCCGTGGTACCTCCCCAATAGATTTATTTCTGAGGGAGTAAGATTATTTATTCCTACAGGATCACTCTACAGTACAATTTTATTTGATTTCGGGTACACATATTCAGATGGGAACAAAATTGTTCAACTCCACGACAGATCTACTCCTCTCCACTATCCTGTCCGTCTTGCTATTGAGTATACTATGCCTGATGAGTTTAAGGAGAAGGCATTAATAGTACAGGTAGACAAAAATGGCAGATACAGTTCTGCAGGAGGCAGGTACTACCGGGGTTGGATTGAAACATCAATCAGCTCATTTGGAAATTTTACATTATCTTTGGATACCATCGCTCCGGTTATTGTTCCGGGTTTTACAGATGGTCAGGACCTCCGGGGAAGAGATAACATCCGGTTTACAATAAGTGATGACCTTTCCGGAATATCTAATTATGAGGTTTATATTGATGGAAAATGGATACTGACATCGTATGATCCAAAAAACAGAAGACTCATTACTGAGCTTAAAGATGATGTAATTAGGCGTGGAGGTAAGCATATTTTAGAAATCTCTGTAACAGATAACAGAGCCAATACAAATAAACTTAAAAGTACATTTATATGGTAAAAATTATTGGATTGATGTCGGGAACATCGCTGGATGGTTTGGATATGTGTTTTGTTGAGTTTAACTACTCGGATAACAAATGGAACTATAATATTATAAAGGCAGAAGATGAGCCATATCCATTGGAAATAAAGGAGAAACTGGCAACTGCTCAAAATATGACAGCTCTCGAGTATGCTTTTTTTAACTCTGATTACGGTCTATATTTAGGCCGCAGGGTAAGACACTTTATGGATAAATATGACCTTAAGCCCGACTATATTGCATCGCATGGTCATACAATATTTCATCAGCCAGCCAAAAGATTTACAGCCCAGATTGGTTCGGGTGCAGGAATAGCAGCAGAGACAGGCATTAATACTATTTGTGATTTCCGGACAACAGATGTTGCGTTATACGGGCAGGGGGCTCCCCTTGTTCCTGTTGGTGATCGTAATCTGTTTGCAGATTTCGATTATTGCCTAAATATGGGAGGTTTTTCCAATATCTCTTATGATGAGGAGGATATACGAGCTGCTTATGATATCTCTCCGGTTAATTATGTACTTAATCACTACACCCGTAAGGTTGGCCTGGAATATGACAAGGACGGGGAGCTTGCCAGAGAGGGTAAGGTTAATAAAGAACTTCTTAACAAACTTAATAATCTCGATTTTTACACCAGAAAAGGGCCGAAATCACTCGGCAGAGAGTGGGTAGAAGAGGTTGTAATTCCACTGATAGATTCATTTGGACTTAGTCTTGAAGATAAACTCTCTACATTTTGTGAACATGTCGCTGTTCAAATAGGATCACATATCAAAAAGGGAAGGGTATTACTCACAGGAGGAGGTGCTATGAACAAGTATCTGGTTGAAAGAATGGCAAAAAATGCTCCTCAATGTGAATATCATGTGCCTGATGCAATGACTGTTAATTTTAAAGAGGCACTGATTTTTGCTTTTCTTGGTGCATTATATGTTAATGATATGCCAAGTTGTTTAAAAAGCGTAACGGGTGCCAAATACGACAACATCGGAGGGGCGATGTACAAAGCGGGTATAAAATAATTATTTTTGGTATGTGAAAATTTATTTCTATTTTTGCAGTCCCAATTAAAAAAGCAACCTCTTATAAGAACACATGAGTCTGTAATGTTGCGCAAACTGAAAAGATGATGGATTTAATTAAAATTGCACAAGAGGCATTTGCCGTTGAGCTAAGCAATCTCCCGGATTTTAAGG
Source organism: uncultured Muribaculaceae bacterium (assembly GCA_964349315.1). Lineage (GTDB taxonomy): Bacteria > Bacteroidota > Bacteroidia > Bacteroidales > UBA932 > Bact-08. Next base: position 6,255 of record CAYGGD010000017.1, on the reverse strand, counting down.
CTGGTGATACAATAACCGTGACTTACAAAATTAAGGAAGAAACCAAAGAGCGCCTTCAGAAATATCGCGGCGTAGTTATTCAAAGAAGAGGTTCCGGATCCACAGAAACATTTACTGTTAGAAAAATGTCCAATGGTGTTGGTGTTGAGAGAATTTTTCCTCTTTCATCTCCATTCATAGAATCTATAGAAGTAAATAAGAGAGGTAAAGTCCGCAGAGCAAGAATTTTCTATCTGAGAAAACTTACCGGAAAGAAAGCCCGTATAAAAGAGAGAAAATATGTCTCTACCAAAACGGCTCAGGTAAAATCTGCTGAATAGAGTTTTAATATTGGCCCCGTAGCTCAACTGAATAGAGTATCTGACTACGGATCAGACGGTTACAGGTTTGAATCCTGTCGGGGTCACAAAAGGGTATCCTTAACGGGGTGCCCTTATTTTTTGTATTTTCGGGATACTCCAAGGATATATTTAAAATTATTACACTTGTCGTATACAATAGTTATGTTTGTGTCTGTCAGTACTGTAGATCCGTTTTTACAATACTGCTCCAAAATCACACGTCTGCTCTCTTTTTTTCCGGAAGCAATCAGTTGAGCCGCTTCAGCAAAGAGGGCTCTGGCTTGTAGTACTGATTCCGGTGTAAGTGTCTCTTCCAGCGTCTGTTGTTTGTTCTCTTCTGCTGTGTAGCCTCTTAGTTCATATGTAGAAGCACTTACATAAAGGTATTTACCGCTTAAATCCATTGTCCAGATAACATCGGGAATATTATCCAGAAGAAAATTGTTTTTATGATCTTTGTTTGATAATTGAATCTCTCTTTTCACATCGTCTGTGATATCCATAAAAACTGTCGAGAAATATCCGGGTTTATCTGAAAATGCGTGTATTTTAAACCATTTGCCAAGAGGTAGTGAATACTGTTCGAAACTAACATTTCCCCCTTTTTCGGCAAGATTACCATAAAAAGCGATCCAGTTGAATGTGTCATTTTTAATTCCGGGCATAAGTTCAAGAACAGTCTTGCCGGTAATATCTGACTTTTTTAGAGAAAGCATATTGGCGAAGTAATCATTTACCTCTATAAACTTGTAATCTAACGGGCTTCCGCTGTTGTTGCAGATTATCTGATGATGAGCAAACCCGAAAGGGGCCTTCTCAATTACTGACTCATAAATATCATTTTTCATTGTCTCTGATTATCGTGTCGTTTATTTTTTTTTGAAAAGAGCTGATATACCTTCTGCAAACTCTTCGAAAGATTGAATCGGGTAATTGACTGAGGCGCTGTTAAAATAAAATGATCCCTCTTCTGATATGCCGTCCTGAATAGGGTATATTAGCATAAAATTATTGGCTTTAAAGTATTTGTCGAGATATAGCGGGATCTTCTCCATTTTTTTGTGATAAGAGGGTCTGTCTTTTCTGCTCATAACAATTGCAAGGTTATCATCTGATTTCAGCTCTTTTGCAATTATTAAAAAGTCATCCCAATCGGAAAATTCTGAAAACTTAATGTCTATTGGAAATTTCTTTTGCACCTCTTCGATAAACTTGATAGTGTGCGGAGAGGCATGAAAAATCAGCTGAGAGCCGGTATTTCTGCCGATATTCCATACTCTCATCAGCCATATAGCAAATCCTGCTTCTCTCTCTGCATTTTCAGGGACAATTATTATATGTCTTTTTATTGTAGAGAGTGGCTGAACAGGTTTGTATATAATTGTTGTGGTAGGACACTGGTGCAGGAGGCCATCTGCAATGTCGCCCAAAAATGTAGAGGAGATTTTTTTCTTAATATGTAAACCCAATATCAGATCTGTTATTTTGTGTTCTCTGATTACATTCATTATTCCTGAAACTGGACTTAAGTCGTACCTGACAAGTTCGTGAATGTAATTATCTGTCGAAGCTGCAATTATTGCCGCTCTTTCGAGCAGTTTTCTTGCCTCTTTATCTGTAGCATCACTTGCTTTATTGTCGTCAATAATATTAAGAGCATACAGCCATTTTTTATTTTTTGCCGACTTTATTGTAAGGCCAAGATTGATAAGGTCTTCTGCTGTTTCAAACGAGCTTACCGGCATTAGTATTCTCTCTTTTATTCCACTTCCTTTATCAGAAGCACTCTCATCTTCTATAGCTATTACCTGAGCACCTTTCTGGGTTACAAATGATGAGATTGTGGATGTAACAAGAATCATAATAATTGTGCCATTAAGTATGCTATCGCTTAGTAATCTGATTTGTTCTCCGTTTTGATCGTACCCTGTAACAATGTTGTATCCAACCAAAACTACAGCAAGGGTGGCTGCTGCCTGTGCATTGCTTAACCCAAAAATTATGTTTCTCTCTGCTTTGGAAAAGTTAAAGTTCTTTTGCGTAATCCATGCCGCTGCGTATTTTGCAAAAGTTGCAACTACCGACATTACTACAGCCACCTTAATGGTTTCGAGTCCGGTAAAGAAAATTCTGAAATCTATTAGCATACCAACCCCAATCAGAAAGAAGGGGATAAACAGCGCATTACCTACAAACTCTATTCTGTTCATCAGAGGTGAAGTGTGAGGGATAAGTCTGTTAAGTGCCAATCCTGCAAGGAAAGCACCAATAATTGCCTCTATTCCGGCAGCCTCTGCAAGAAAACCACCAAGGAAAACCATGCCCAAAACAAATATATACTGCAGGACATTGTCGGTATACCTTTTAAAGAACCATCTTGCAATTACCGGAAAGACAAAAGTAACAACAGCACCGAACAACAGCACTGATAATGATAATCTAAGCCAGAAGTAGTTTCCGATATCTCCGGTTGACATACCCACAATTGCTGCCAGTACCAAAAGGGCAAGAGTGTCGGTAATCATTGTTCCGCCTATAGTTATACTTACTGCCCTGTTTTTAATAATCCCAAATTTACTTACTATAGGGTAGGAGAGTAAAGTATGGGAGGCAAACATACTAGCCATCAGAATTGATGTAGGGAGTGAGAATTTTAACAGGAAAAGGCCAGCAGCTGTGCCCAGAGTCATCGGTATAAGAAAAGTGTACAGACCGAAAATAATACTTTTTTTACTATTCTTCTTAAAATCAGCAATGTCAATTTCAATTCCGGCTAAAAACATTATATATAGAAGCCCTACTGTGCCGAAAAGCAGAATACTGCTGTCTCGCTCCATTAAGTTTAATGCGTTGGGCCCTATAATAGCACCCGATATAATAAGGCCGATTATCTGTGGAATTTTGAGTTTATTTAAAAGGAGTGGGGCAAAAAGAATTATGAAGAGAATCAGGGTAAATATCAATACCGGATTCTCAAGAGGGAAATTGAAGTTGACGCCTACAGATGCAAGGTAGTTTACCATAGTTATTGTTTTATATTAGTGGGCTTAATAGTCTTGCAAAAGACTCCTTAATTTGATTTTTGACACTTCGTTTAGACCATTTAGAGCTGGCAAGGCTTTTACAATTGGTGATATCTGTAATAAATTGCTGATCAATAATTTTAGTAACTTGTTGGTTATAAATAATTCCTGTTATTTCGAAGTTATGTTCGAGAGAGCGGTTATCCATATTGGCAGAACCTATTATACAAAATTCTCCATCAATTGATATCACTTTAGAGTGATTAAATCCTTTGTGAAACAGATAAACCTTTACTCCTGCCTCGAGTAGCTCGGTTGCGTACGACATAGTGCACCAGTGGGCTATGCTAGTGTCTGATTTTTCTGATAGCATAAGTGAAACCTCTACTCCTCCCAGTGCTGCAATTTTAATTGCATTCAATATCGATTCGTTAGGAGTAAAGTAAGGAGTAACTATATAAATGCTTTTTTTAGCGGAGGAAATTGCAGAAAGGTAGCACTGCATAATACTTGCCCAGTCGCTGTCGGGCCCGGAAGTAATTATTTGAGAATAAATTTTTTCTGCTTTTTCCTGAGGATTAAAATAATCGTATACCGGAACAGGATAATACTTTTTTCGACGATTAAATTGCTGATTTATAATAAAATACCTATCCAATAAAAAGCTAGACTGCAAGGAGGCAACTGATTCCCCTGCAATTTTTATATGTGTATCTCTCCACTCTACAAAATTGCCGCCATAATAGTATCTGTCAGCAATATTCACTCCTCCTATAAAACCGGTTAGTCCGTCTATAATCAGAATTTTCCGGTGGTTTCTGTAATTAACCTTAGAGGTTAGAGTAAGAAATTTTACCGGAGAAAAACTGAGCAGCTCTACCCCGCTTCGGATAAGATCATTTTTGTATTCATTTCCCAGGCTCCAGCATCCGACGTCATCGTATATTACTCTCACTTCAACTCCTTCGTTTGCCTTTTTAACAAGGAGATCTTTAAATTTCTTTCCGATTTTATCGTTTTCAATAATATAAGATTGCAGGTGAATATGTTGTTTTGCCTCTGTTATGCTGTTGTACATTTCGTCGAGCGCATCTTTTCCGGTAAGAAATAGTTTTATTGAGCTGTTTACTCCAAGTGTACTTTTACTGCTTCTCAGATTCAGTTTTATCAGATTACGATATTTCTGAAGCTCTCCAGGCAGATATGAATAATTGGTTTTTATCTTATTTAACTGACTATTAGCGGCTATACGTCTAACTCTTTCGTCACGTATTCCTTTTCGGCTAAAAATCTTTCGTTTGCGAAAATTCTGCCCAAACAGAAGATAGAGAATAAGCCCAATATAGGGTAATAACAGAATCAGAATTATCCATGAGAGGGATTTAACAGGATCGAGTTTTCTGTAAATTATTGCTGCTGATGTGTATATAGCAAGTATCAGATATACAGCATACAATATTAACGATATAAATTCCCAGAATGGCATAACCGCTATTTAACAATTAGTTGCAGTGTACAAAATTACCACACCTCCCGTAAGAGATTTGTATTTTACATTTTTAAAGCCGATTTGTTCAAGTTCGGCAGTAAAATCATTATATTGAGGGAAAGTATCAACCGATGCAGGCAGATAATTATAAGCGTGCTGTTGTCCGGAGAGCACTCTGCCTATAGCTGGAAGGACAGATTTAAAGTAGAAGTTATAAACTGACCGCCAAAGATAATTTCCCGGAGTTGCAAACTCAAGGATATAAAGAGATCCACTATTTTTGAGTACTCTTTTTATTTCGAGTAATGACTCGCCTCTCTTTTCGAAATTTCTGATTCCAAATCCAATAGTAACACAATCGTAGAGATTATTCTGAATAGGAAGTTTATCTGCTGACGCATGAATAAAATGGGGTTTTTGAACGGAGATAGAGTCATTGCCAAAATTTCTTTTTTTTACTCTATCGCTTTTAAGCTCTGCAATTTCGATCATTTTTTCGGCGATATCAACTCCGGTAACAGCAACTCCCTTTTTATAAAGCGATATGGCAATATCTCCGGTTCCGCAGGCAATATCAAGTGCATTCGCAGGTCTCTTTTTCATAAGCTCCTTTATAAGTACTCTTCTCCATCTCTTATCAATTCCAAAAGAGAGCAGTCGATTGAGAAAGTCATACCTGCCGGCAATGTTATTGAACATGTCGGCAATGACAGGGCTTTCTTTATTCACTTGAACTCTCATCAGGAAATGAAATCGGAAATATAACCAAAAGAGATATCATCCATTCGCAGCTCACCCTTTGTAACATGACCGAGTAGTGTAATCTCAACACCGTTATTATAGATGAAATCTACAAATTTTCCTTCTCTGTCAGAGCTCACGCTGACAAGTACAGAGTGATTATTATCGCTGAACAGAAAATCCTTTTCGTTAATTTCAGAATCTGATGTAATGTCAAAACCGAGCATTTTCACTGAACAACTTTCGATTAGTGAAACGAAAAGCCCCCCTTTACCAACTGTGTTGGCGCTTGATAAAAGGTCGTTATCTATTGCATCCAGCACAACCTCTAAAGTAGAGCTGTTGTCCTCTTCTTTTCCTGTATAATCACCTAGAATATAGATTGTGTCACCCTTTTTTCTGAAATTCACAGAAACTTTTTTCTCTTTTGTGCTAAAAACAGGATTGTATGGATTCTGGATATATTCTGATATTGACTCTCTGAGTTCTGTACTAAGAGAAATAATCCCGGCAATTTCGGTTAAATCCGTTATCTCTGATATCTGTTTTTTAAAATTGTCATTCATCGTTAAATGGGTTTTTATTTTTGCTAAGTTACAAAAAAAAATTCTATATTTGCAGTCCCTAAGCCCAGATGGTGAAATTGGTAGACACGCTACTT
>CAYGGD010000016.1:0-26161 GCA_964349315.1 uncultured Muribaculaceae bacterium | reverse complement strand
TCATAGATTTGTCTTCTCAAACCTAAAAAATGATTGTAAGAGCAAACATACAAACAGTGCGGGGCATTCAGTGCAATGTCTCCTCCTTTGTTGTTAGCTCTATCATTACCACAACGATGATGATGCGAATGCATCGCAAGATGCATATTTAGTTTTCCGGTCCCCACGAGGGCCCATTGGACAGAAGTCCAAAAATCCATACTGAGCTTTCGCTCTCAATGAATTTGAAAACATCACCAAATCATCATCAAAAATGCAAAAGTTACATTTTGACACATTACTGATACATGCAGGAAGAATTAAAACGGACAGCAACAGTTCCTGTGTAACACCAATCCATCAGACCACATCTTTTTTGTTCGACAACTCCGAACATGCCGCCGATTTGTTTGCCCTTACCAAGCCTGGACATATATACACACGGTTATCAAATCCTACTACACAGGTATTGGAAGAAAGAGTTTCGGCACTGGAAAACTGCACAGCAGCAGTGGCTGTATCTTCAGGACAATCGTCACAATTTATTGCTATACAAAATATTGCAGGAGCAGGAGATAATATCATATGCTCCTCTTCACTCTACGGAGGAACATATAACCAATTTAAAATAAGTTTTGCCAAACTCGGAATAGAGTTCCGCTTTGCCTCCTCAAAAGAGACAGAGAGCTACGAAAAGCTAATTGACAACCGCACGAAGGCAATATTTATAGAGACAATAGGGAATTCAGATTTTTTTATACCCGAATTTGAAGAGTTTGCAAATCTTAGCAAGAGGCATAATATACCACTGATAACAGACAACACCTTTGGTGCCGGCGGCTATCTGTTTAAACCGGCAAACTGGGGGTCGGCCATAATCACACACGCAGCTACCAAATGGATTGGAGGTCACGGCACATCCATTGGCGGTTTGGTTCTGGACTCAGGCCAATTTAACTGGGCCAACGGAAAATTTCCCGATTTTACTTCCCCATCGGAATCGTATCACGGACTCAATTTCTGGGAAAGTTTTGGCCCAACCTTTCCGGGAGGAAGCATCGCCTTTGCTGTTAAGGCAAGAGCCGAAGGGCTCAGAGACTGGGGCTGCTCACTTAGCCCTCTGAATGCATTTCTTCTTTTACAAGGAATTGAAACTCTTTCGCTCAGAATGGAGAGAGTTTTGAATAATGCAGCAGAGCTTGCCGAGTGGCTTGTTAAGCATCCGAAAGTAGAGAGTGTTAACTATCCCGGATTAAAAAACAATCCCAGCCACGAAAAAGCCAAAAAATACTTTAAAAAAGGGTTCGGAGGTGTTCTAACCGTTTCACTCAAAGGAAGCCGAGAACAGAGTTCGCAATTTGTAAATTCTGTTCAACTTTTAAGCCATCTGGTTAATGTGGGAGATAACAAAACCCTTATTACCCATCCGGCATCAACTACACATGCACAAATGAGCACACAGGCACTTCTCTCAGCAGGAATAGGGGCGAATACCCTTCGGATTTCTCTTGGAATAGAGCATATTGGCGACATTAAAAACGATCTTGAACAAGCATTTAAAAAGATTTAGTCACTCCTATGAAAAAAAATATATATAAATACTGCGGCTCATTTGCTCTTGAAAATGGAGAATCTCTTGAATCACCTGAGATTTGCTATCACTCTTCGGGAGATTACTCTGCAGACAAAAAAGTTATATGGATTTGCCATGGACTGACAGCAAACTCCGACCCTACTGAATGGTGGAGCGGGTTGACGGGAGAGGGTAAACTTTTTGACCCACGAAAGTACTTTGTTGTGTGTGTAAACATATTTGGTTCGTGCTACGGAAGTACCGGGCCGGTATCACCCAACAAAAACGGCAAGCACACCTTATTAAATTTCCCTCTGATAACAATAAGGGATATGGTAAATGGCCAGAACATACTCCGCCGGCACCTCGGAATAGAAAAAATAGATTTTATCACAGGGGCATCAATAGGAGGTTTTCAAGCACTTGAATGGAGTATACAATATCCAGATATTATTGAAAATCTGTTTCTTATCGCTTGCAATGCTCAGATTTCACCATGGGGAACTGCCTTTAACGAAGCACAAAGAATGGCTCTGTATGCCGACCCTACATTTGAACAGCAAAAAGATAGTACAGGGGGTAAAAAGGGGCTTGAAGCAGCAAGAGCTATGGCTCTTATCTCATACCGATCGTACGAAGGATACAGCATATCGCAAAAAGAGGAAGATATCAATATTCTTGAGGCAAATAGAGCAAGCAGCTATCAAAACTACCAAGGGAAAAAATTATCCGGCCGGTTTGACTCATACTCCTACTACACTCTGACAAGATCGTTGGACAGCCACAATGTAGGGAGAGGGAGAGGCGGAATATTAAAAGCACTCTCTCTAATAAAAGCAAAAACAGTAATTGCCGGGATAGAGTCTGATACTCTGTTTCCCATTCATGAACAGAAGTTTTTGGCTAAAAATATAGCAAATGCACAATTTCAGACTATTAACTCGCAGTATGGCCACGACGGATTTCTTCTCGAATACGAACAAACCGAAAATATTATAAGAACTAATTTTTCACAAATATTTCAAAATTAACACTATGCAAGTACTTAAATTTGGCGGCAGCTCGGTTGCCAATGCCGTAAACATCTCAAAAGTAGTATCAATAGTTGCGGATGCAACTAAAAAAGATCGGACAATAATGGTATCATCTGCTATTTCGGGATGCACGGACAAATTGATTAAAATAGGAAATCTTGCATCTAAGAGAGAGCTTCAATACAAAGAACTTGTTGAATCTCTTGAAAAAGAGCATAATGACATTATTCAGGAGATTATCCCCGAAGAGTACCGCGCCATTCCGGTAGATAAATGCAATGCGCTTTTTTCTGAGCTGAAAGGGATACTAGAAGGAGTTGCTCTTATCGGAGAGTTGACAGAATCTTCGTGCGATTTGGTTATGAGTTTTGGAGAACTTCTGTCGACATCAATTATTTCGGCAAAACTTAAATCGTTGGGGATTAACAATGTATGGACCGACTCAAGAACCCTAATTAAAACATTCCGAGAAAACTCCAGAAATGTAGTTAACACAACCGAAACCTATAACAGAATTTGCGCCTACCTTGAAACCAACGGAACCAGATTATATGTAGTTCCCGGCTTTATTGCATCCGATGCCAACAATAAAACCACAACATTAGGAAGAGGAGGCTCTGACTACACAGCATCACTCTTTGCAGCAGCAGCAGGAGCAAGGGTTCTGGAGATATGGACAGATGTCAGCGGAATGATGACTGCCGACCCCCGGCTAGTTCCCGACGCTAAAACAATAGAACACATCTCATATAAAGAGGCCCTGGAACTCTCACACTTTGGAGCAAAAGTGGTTTATCCGCCAACTATTCAGCCGGTTGTAAAAAGAGGTATCCCTATTATTGTCAAAAACACCTTTGACCCCTACGGCCCCGCAACAGTAATAGAAAACCACCCCCCGGACAGCAGAGGAAAAATAAGAGGAATCTCGGGCAGCAACAACATAGCACTTCTATCACTCGAAGGCAGTGGAATGGTTGGAATCCCAGGTTACTCAGCCCGTTTTTTTACAGCACTGGCTAACAAAAAGATAAACATCATACTAATTACTCAAGCCTCCTCTCTGCATACTATGTGCGTAGCAATTGAAGGAGCCGATGCAGGAAAAGCAGGTAAGGCTGTTGATATTGAATTTGCATACGAAATAAGTTTAGGCAAGGTAAATCCCGTAGTTGTCGAGGAAGGATTTTCAATAATATCGCTTGTAGGTGACGATATGAAAAATCAATCGGGAACAAGTGGTAAAATGTTCGATGCTCTGGGCAAAGCCGGAATCAATATCAGAGCCATTGCACAGGGATCTTCGGAAAGAAATGTATCTGCAATAGTTGATGTGTCTGATACTCCAACAGCAATAAAAGTTATTCACGATAAATTCTTTGGCGAAGCAGCCAGGGTAAGGGTAAACCTCTTTATTGCAGGATACGGAAATGTCGGAAAATCACTTGTAAAGCTTGTTGAAGAACAAAAAGAGAGAATTGCCGAAGAAAAAGGGGCAGAAATTGTTCTGGCAGGAGTTTGTAACAGCACTCACAGCTTAATTAATAAAGAGGGGTTAACCTCAAAAGAGATTGAGAAAATAAAAGAAACCGGCAATAATGGCGGTATCAGCAACTTTTTGAGAAAAATTATCTCAATGGCACCGGGGAATCCGGTTTTTGCCGACTGCACTGCCGACAGCACTGTCGCCTCGCTTTACTCCGAACTATTGTCGGCAGGAATATCCGTGGTAACATGCAACAAAATCACTCCATCCTCATCACTCGACCGGTTTAGAGAACTCAAAAAAACAGCAGCAGGAAACGGTTTGTCCCTTTTGTACGAAACTACTGCAGGAGCAGCTCTCCCCATACTACGGACCATTGAAAGGCTCAAAGAGAGCGGAGAGAAAATTATTAGAGCAGAAGCAATATTGTCAGGCACTCTCAACTACCTGTACAGCAATTATAATGGAACAAAAACATTTGCATCACTGGTTAAAGAGGCACAGGATGCCGGCTACACAGAGCCGGATCCCAGAACAGACCTCTCCGGAACCGATGTAATACGAAAATGCACCATAATTGCACGCGAATGCGGATTCAGGGCAGAGCAGAAAGATATTGCAGCAACCCCCGCAGCACCCGAAGAGCTGTTTGAAGGAACAGTAGCAGATTTTTACAACAAAACTGACGAAAGCGAATCAAAATTCAAGGATTTATATTTACAATCGGCAGAAAAAGGGGAAAGGCTGAGATATGTAGCAACAATTGAAGATGGAAAATACAACGTAGGACTGGTTTCACTCCCCTCCTCACACCCTCTGTACAATGTATGCGGGACAAACAATTCAGTAACCTTTATTACTACTAACTACCCGGATGGAATTACAATAACCGGAGCAGGTGCAGGAGCAAGAGTTACCGCGGGAGGAGTATTAAACGATATAATAAAAGCAGCATTATGAGAGTAGCAGTAGCAGGAGCCACAGGGCTTGTCGGGAGAAAAATGGCCAGTGTGCTGGAAGAAAGGAACTTTCCGATAACGGAGTTCATACCAGTGGCATCGGAGAGATCGGCTGGAAGTTATGTACAATTCAAAGGGAAAAATTGGAAAGTACTAACCCCATCTCAAGCCCTTGAGTTAAAACCACAGATTGCACTCTTTTCGGCAGGTGCAACTGTATCGGGAGATTGGGCACCCATTTTTGCAAACCATGGATGCCATGTTATTGATAACTCATCACGATGGCGGATGGATAAAGATGTTAAACTTGTTGTTCCTGAGGTAAACGGAACCATTGTATGCAAAACTGATATGCTAATAGCAAACCCTAATTGCTCTACTATTCAGATGGTTGCAGCCCTAAATTTACTCCACAAACAGTTCCGCCTTAAAAGAATTGTAGTTTCGACATACCAGTCGGTAACCGGCAGCGGCACAAAAGGGATTAACCAACTACAGAAGGAGAGAGACCAGTCGTACGGGATAAACACCTCTGAATCGGCAGGAGAAGAGGCCTACAAAAGCCCAATCGACCTTAATGTAATACCTCAGATTGATATATTCACAGAAAACGGATACACAAAAGAGGAGATGAAAATGATAAATGAAACCCGCAAGATTTTTCAAGATGACACAATAAGCATATCGGCCACCACAGTAAGAGTTCCGGTAAAAGGAGGTCACTCAGAGAGCATAAATGCAGAGTTTTATAAATCATTCACAATGGATCATGTTTTATCTCTTTTAAAAGAGACTCCGGGAACCATACTGACAGACAACAGCGAGATACCTCCCTACCCCATGCCTCTGTTTGCATTTGACAAAGACGAAGTGTTTGTCGGAAGGGTCCGACCCGACCTCGACAACCCTAAAGCTATAAATATGTGGGTGGTAGCAGATAATCTCCGAAAAGGGGCCGCAACAAATGCTGTTCAGATAGCAGAGCTGCTGTTGTGAAAAAATTTATAACTTTGCGCCAAACTTCACAACAAACATGAACACATACACCGAAAAAGAGATTAAGACCCTTGAATGGAACGAACATATCCGCAAAAGACCTGGAATGTATATTGGCAAACTGGGTGACGGGGCATCTCCTGACGATGGTATTTATGTGCTGATAAAAGAGGTAATGGACAACTCGGTTGACGAGTACGCTATGGGCTATGGCAAAACAATCGAGATGACAATTGATAACCGGATTGTCACAATCAGAGACCAGGGAAGAGGTATTCCGCTCGGCTCACTGGTTGATGTTGCAAGCCGGATGAACACCGGAGCCAAATACGACAGCAAGGCCTTTAAGAAATCGGTAGGACTTAACGGTGTAGGTATTAAAGCAGTAAATGCACTCTCGGTCTCTTTTTATATTCATTCATATCGCGATGGCGAAAGTCAGTACGCTAAATTCAGCCGGGGCGAACTTATAGAAGAGAAGAGAGTCGCTTCGAAAGAAAAAAATGGAACACTCGTTACATTTGCCCCCGACGAAGAGCTTTTCGGAGATTTCTCATTCAATATGGAGTTTATTGAAAATATGCTCCGTAACTACTCTTACCTTAACACCGGGCTTGTAATAAAGCTTAACGGAAAAGAGTTTATCTCCAAAAACGGACTTCTCGACCTGCTAAACGAATCTCTCACCAAAGAGCCACTGTATCCGGCCATTCACCTTAAAGGCGACGATATTGAGGTTGCTCTTACACATGGCAACGACTACGGCGAGAGTATTTCATCGTTTGTAAACGGACAGTTTACAACTCAGGGAGGGACACATATGGCCGCTTTTCGCGAAGCAGTTGCTAAAGCAATAAAAGAGTTTTATAAAAGAGACTTTGAGCCCGGAGATATCCGGCAAAGCATGATAGCTGCAGTAAGCATTAAAGTTCAGGAACCCATTTTTGAATCCCAGACAAAAACAAAACTCGGCTCTAAAGAGATTAGTCCGGGAGGAGTAACCATACGAAACTTTATCAGCGATTTTATAAAAGAGCAGCTGGACAACTACCTTCACCGCCACTCCGAAGCGGCAGATATAATTCTCCGGAAAATTCTAGACTCCGAAAAAGAGCGAAAAGCAATATCAGGCATTCAAAAGCTGGCAAGAGAGAGAGCAAAAAAAGCTAATCTTCACAATAAAAAATTGCGCGATTGCCGCATCCACTATACAGATAAACACGAAAGATCTATTGAGAGCACCCTCTTTATTACCGAGGGAGACTCTGCAAGCGGATCAATTACCAAAAGCCGCGATGTAATTTCTCAAGCTGTTTTTTCACTAAAAGGCAAGCCCCAGAACTCCTACGGCCTCTCTAAGAAAATTGTTTACGAAAACGAAGAGTTTAACCTGCTTCAGGCAGCCCTTAATATCGAGGAAGATCTTGAAAATCTGCGATACAACCAAATTGTAATTGCTACCGATGCCGATGTAGACGGAATGCACATCCGGCTTCTTCTTCTTACTTTCTTTCTGCAGTTTTTCCCCGACCTTATCAGACAAGGTCACCTTTACATCCTTCAAACTCCTCTGTTCAGAGTAAGAAACAAAAAGGAGACCATCTACTGCTACTCATCCGAAGAGAGAGACAGAGCGATAAAGAAACTGGGCAACAATCCTGAAATAACACGATTCAAAGGGCTTGGTGAAATCTCACCCGATGAATTCAGATACTTTATCGGCGAAAATATCCGGTTAGAGAAAGTGCGGCTCGGGAACGACGACAATATCCCCGAACTCCTCGAATTTTATATGGGAAAAAACACACCTGACCGCCAGAATTTTATCCGCGCTCATTTGAGATCAGACCTTATTTTTGAAGAAGCCATTTAAAACTACCGTCTCACTTTCCAGACCAGAGCACTAATATAGCGAGAGGGGGTAACCCCCTCCTGCTCTTTAAAGTATCTTATAAATTTTTTGGTACTGCCGAAGCCAGAGGCAACAGCGTAGTCGTCAACTGACATCGCAGAGCTTTTTATTCCTTTAGCACACCCTCCTAATTCTGTAGCCATTAACGATTTTGCATATTCTACCCTAATCAAGTTAATATACTTTGGATAGGAGGTTTTCTTAACAATTTTGATTGACTTGGAAAGATACGACCTGTTAGTACCCACTCTTTTTGCCAGAGTATCCATATTAAGATTACTGTTCAAATAGAGACGCTCTTGTTTCAGAACAGAATCAGATCTCTCCATAATTACTTTGTATCCCTCCTCTTTAAAAAACCTCCCGTCCGATTTTTTTCGGAAAGAACTCTTAAAAATCATAAACCTGCCCAAAGAGAAAAGGAAAACAGCACTAATTGTTTTTCCTTTTTTCATTGTATATCCTGATTTTTTGTTCTTTGCACCAATCTGCAGGAGATTTTCCGACAAAAAATCTGAAAGCCATATTAAAGGCGGCCTGTGAGCCAAAACCCGACAAATCACAAAGCTGATGAATTGAGAGTTTCTGGTCTTTCAGAAACAGTCTCTTTGCCTCCTCTATACGGTAGTAATTTACAAACTGACTGAAATTATTGTTAAAATTCTCATTTATAGTTCTGGAGAGGTATGTTTTGTTGGAGTACAGATAGAGTGCAACCTCATTTATCGTAAGATCGTTTTTAAGGTATGGCTTTTCGTTATCGAAATAGTTTATTAACCTCTGCACAAGCTCTTCGGACCTCCTCTCCCTAAAGAAATTATTATCACTACCCGAAACAGGAGCAATTCTGAACTCCATATTATAACGGAATATCACAAACAAAACAATATTCATAAAATAAAGCAGCAGCCTCAATCCGTCTCTCCTTACAGGGCTTATATTTAAATAGGTCATCAGCAATAAAAAGAGAGTTATAGCAGATACCGACACAAACAACCAAATGATTGCAACATGAAACAATTTCTCTGAATGAGTATCACCATTGTTTAATTCATACAATTCACGTATACGGAAGAGCTGGAATATAATAAGGGAAGCAAAGAGAAGATTAAGCAGATAACTTAAAGGCACAATCACTTGATAATTTGCATAGTGAGAAACAATCATAAGACCCGTATTAATAACAAGAGCGGCAGCTACAGTAAAGAAAGCTTTATAGCTGCTATTCAGTAAAGAGAGGTGTCTTTGGGCAAATAATAGCTGAAACGGCAAAAATACTTGAAACAAACTCCCTATGTAGAGGTATTTAACTCCGTTAAAATCGTCATATCCTGTTAACTCGGGAAAAAATCCCCTTAAATAAATGAGAATAGCTACAGCTACAAACGAAAAGATCATACTTTTCAAAGCAACCTTGTCGTTGTCACTAATCCCTTTTTTGATAATGAGCATAAAAATAATGTACCCCGTAATAAGCAGATAGGTTAATGCTACTAAAGATCCTATTCCAAAAAAAATCTCTCTTACTGTTATTGAAGAAATCATAGTTATGAGTTTAAAGTTTTCGTATCAAATTTACATAAAACACCTAAAAAAACCCAAACTATTTAAGTAGAAAGTAAATAATTATCTGAATTTATAATTATTTTCTAATTTGATCGAATCCTTGACCATACACACCGGTAACAGTAGAAACTGTCATAAAAGCATTTCTGTCGGTCTCTTTAATAATTTCTGTTATTTCTGGTAATTGTGATTTTCTTAGAACAATTACCAACACCATACTATCTGCTTTAGAAAACCACCCCATTGAATGCAAGGCCGTAACACCTCTCTGAACATCATTATTAACCCTTTCTGCAATTTCAGGATATTTTGCAGAGAACACCATTACCTGAACAGACTGTCTGTTACCTGTAAGTATCATATCAATTACATACGAAAAAGAGACCATAACAATGTATCCGTAAATAACATCTGAAAGAGTTTTTCCAGGAATAAAGAATACGGAACCTATTATAATAAGATCGCAATATAAAAAAACTCTTCCCGGTGATGTTTCTCTATATCTGGCAATTATAAGTGCAATAATGTCAGTACCCCCAGTACTGCCCCCCTGCATAAAAATCATTCCGATACCAATACCACTCATTGTCCCCCCCAGAACAGCGTTAATCAGTTTGTCCTCTATATCCGAAACCCAGGGGATGAGAGGCAGAAACTCAAACATAAGAGCCGCAACAACAATACAATAGACTGTTTTAAGCCCGAATGCCTTTCCCATTATCATAATACCGGTTATCAGCAAAAACGCATTTATAATAATATAGGAGTAGGCCACCTCGAAACCGGTAGCATAATTGATAACTGAAGCGAGACCACTCACACCTCCGCCTGCAATTTCATTTGGAATTAAGAATGCTGTCCAGCTGAAAACAAACAGAAAAAGCCCTGATGTCATTATTACATAGGACTTTATGGTTTTAAATATTTTCACATTCATCTAATTAATATAAAGTTGAGCTTTTGCATAAGTTACCGCTTTTCCTTTAAGAAGAACCCTTCCCTCGGCAAGAGTACAGTACATCGAGCCCCCTCTTTCCGAAAGTTGCTTAGCAAACATTGTCGTTTTATTGAGAATCTTTCCCCAATAGGGAGCTAAAGTGCAATGAGCAGATCCTGTAACAGGATCTTCCAGTATTGTTGATTGTGGAGTAAAGTATCTTGAAACAAAATCACAATCATCTCCCGGAGCAGTTATCACAACACCACCTGGATCGAGATTAATTTCGTCAAAAATAGATCTCTCAATATCTATATTCTCAATTTCACTTCTGCTTTTATACACCAGCATATAATCACGCGACTTATAAACCCCAATAGGTTTTATACTTAAACTGTCGTAAACCTCAATCGGTAAGGTGGCTTTCTCTCCCTCTCTCATGGGGAAATCCATTACATAGCTCTCATCCTCTCTGCTTACAAAAAGGTCACCTGATACAGTTTTAAAACAGATCACAGGTTCGGCATACCCATACTCTTTAAAAAGGACATGAGCTGCAGCTAGAGTTGCGTGACCACAAAGATCCATCTCTATGTCAGGAGTAAACCATCTGAGCATAAAAGAGTCGTTATCTCTGATAACAAATGCTGTTTCCGGAACTGCATTCTCTTTAGCTATCAGCAGTAGAGTATCTACCGGTAAATTCTCTTCCAGCATAACAACAAAAGCCGGATTTCCGCCAAACACCTTATCGGTAAAGGCATCTATCTGAAAAGCATTAAGTATCATCAGCAAACTATATTAATAATTTTACCTGGTACAACAATAATCTTTTTTATAGGTGCACCTGCAAGATATTTTTCTGTGTTATTATCTTCCCTTACCGCCTTTTCAATTTCTTCCTTGTTAAGAGTTGCAGAAAGAGAGAGCTTGAACCTTAGTTTCCCGTTAAAGGATACAGGATATTCAAAAGAATCTTCCTTAGTGAAATCGGCTATGTATTCAGGATAAGAGGCATTGGAAACAGAGTAGCTGTTACCCATTTTATTCCATAACTCCTCTGAAATATGAGGGGCAAAAGGCGACAGAAGAATCAGCATTGGCTCAAGTATAGCTCTTTTGTGGCAATTAAGTTCGTACAACTCATTAAGGGCAATCATAAACCCACTTACTCCTGTGTTAAATGAGAAGTTCTCGATATCATCCTCCACCTTTTTAATTAGTTTGTGGAGCACTTTCAACTCTTTGGCAGAGGGCTTATCGTCTGAGACAATAAATTCACCTTTATCATAAAAGAGACGCCAGAACCTTCTGAGAAAACGATGAACACCATCAATACCATTGGTATCCCATGGTTTTGACTGCTCCAGAGGACCCAAGAACATTTCGTACATCCTCAGTGTATCGGCTCCGTAGTTATTACAGATCGAATCGGGGTTTACAACATTAAACATCGACTTGCTCATCTTCTCGACAGCCCATCCACAAATATACTCTCCCCCTTCCAGGATAAACTCTGCATCTGCATATTCGGGCATCCACTGTTTAAACTGATCAATGTCAAGACGGTCGTTACTAACTATATTAACATCTACATGTATCTCAGTGGTTTCGTAGCCATCTTTTAGTCCAAAAGAGACAAATGTATTGGTTCCCTTAACTCTGTAAACAAAGTTCGAACGCCCCTGAATCATCCCCTGATTAATCAGTTTTTTAAAAGGCTCCTTTTCGACAACATATCCTGTATCGAAAAGAAATTTATTCCAGAAACGGGAATAGATCAGATGTCCCGTAGCGTGCTCGGTACCACCTATGTACAAATCGACATTTCTCCAGTATTTATTTGACTGCTCCGAAACCAACTCTCTCTCGTTACCCGGATCCATATACCTTAAATAGTAGGCACTACTGCCGGCAAAACCCGGCATAGTACTGGTTTCAAGAGGGTATCCCTTATGGTTCCACTCCTTAGCCCTTGCCAGAGGCGGCTCTCCGCTCTCTGTTGGCAAATATTTATCAACCTCCGGAAGCATTACAGGAAGATCCTGAAAATCTACAGGTGTTGCTACACCATCTTTGTAGTATATGGGAAATGGCTCACCCCAGTACCGCTGACGCGAAAAGATAGCATCCCTTAACCGGTAGTTAATTTTTCTTTTGCCCAGAGCTCTTTTTTCCACCTCGTCTATAGCAGCAGGTATTGCCTGCTGAACAGTCATTCCATTTAAAAAGCCGGAGTTACACATTATGCCCTCTTTGGCATCGAAACTCTGCTCAGAAACATCACAACCCTTAATAAGCGGAATTATCGGCAAATTAAAGTGGGTTGCAAAAACATAATCTCTGCTATCGTGAGCCGGAACAGCCATAATTGCACCTGTCCCATAACCGGCAAGCACATACTCAGCAATCCATATCGGGATTTTATTTCCGGTAAAAGGGTTAACAGCATAGCTGCCGCTAAAAACACCAGTTACCTTTTTGGTCTCGGCCATTCTCTCCCTCTCGGTCTTTCTTTTGGCAGCCAAAAGATACTCTTCTACAACCTCTTTCTGTTCCGGAGTAGTCAGCCTCCGCACCCATTCGCTCTCAGGAGCCAGCACCATAAAAGTAGCCCCGAAAATAGTATCTGCTCTGGTTGTAAAAACCTCAAGTTCGTATTGCTGATTGCCATTTGTAACATTAAAAACTATTTCGGCTCCCTGCGATTTACCTATCCAGTTTCGCTGCATCTCTTTGAGTGAATCACTCCACTCCACAATCTCAAGGTCATTTAACAACCTTTCGGCATAGGCAGAAACCCTCAGCTGCCACTGTTTCATTTTTCGCTGCTCAACAGGATGACCACCTCTTACCGATATCCCTTCCTTAACTTCGTCATTGGCCAGAACTGTCCCAAGAGCGGAACACCAGTTTACAGATGTCTCTCCCAGATAGGCAATGCGATAATTCATCAGAACCGAAGCCCTTTGTTCTTCTGTCATCTCTCTCCACTGCAAGGCAGTAAAAAAATCAGAAGAACCACATGCAGCATTTACATTACTGTTGCCCTCTCTTTCGAATATCGCTGTCAGCTCCTCTATTTTCCGTGCTCTTTGTAAAGAGTTGTCGTACCAATGAGAAAACATCTCCAGAAAAGCCCATTGAGTCCATTTGTAGTATTTGGGATCGCAGGTCTGCACCTCTCTCGACCAGTCGTAGGAAAAACCGATTCTGTCTAACTGTTCTCTGTATCTTTTAATGTTCTTTTCGGTGGTTACTGCCGGATGCATACCTGTTTGAATAGCATACTGCTCTGCAGGCAGTCCAAAAGCATCATAACCCATAGGGTGCAACACATTAAACCCTTTGAGTCTTTTAAAACGACTATATATATCACTGGCAATATAACCAAGCGGATGGCCTACATGCAAACCCGCTCCCGACGGATACGGGAACATATCAAGTACATAAAACTTTGGTTTTGACGCCTCTTCGGTTACTTTAAAGGTCTCATTCTTAGCCCAGTACGATTGCCAATACTTCTCAATTTCAAGAAAATTATACTCCATTTTACTACTTTTATAACAGCCACAAAAGTAATAAAAAAAGCTATCTACTTAACCGAAATTCCACCGGGACAGATATTTTAACCCTTACCGGAGTTCCGCCCAGCGTGGCTGCCTTCCATTTTGGCGACACTTTTATAACCCTTACTGCCTCCTCGTCCAGTTGAGGGTGAACCGACTTGGAAACTTCGACATTTGAAATTTCGCCATCTTTTTCTACAATAAAATCTACCATAACCCTTCCCTGAATTCCTCTCTCTACAGCATAATCCGGATAGCGCAAATAGTGATAGACCCATTTTTCCAAAAAGTCTCTCTCATTACCTCGCATATAGGAAGCCCTTACATCTACATCGTTTTGAGAATAGAGCCGCTCCTCTTTGATGTCTCCTTCATCTTCAAGTGATAAAACAGTTCTGGATGGCAGCGATTCTGCATTAGCAGCTGTTTTTACCAAATTAAAGAGATAGTGCGAAACTCCCTCCATAACATTAAAGTTCAGTTTATCGGGAGTATCTTTTACTGTATGATAGTCGCCATGAAGCTTTGTTGTTGCAAGCACAACCGGAATTCCAACCCCCGCAAAAACCTGATGATCACTAGGAAAATAGTCTGTATTCTCTATTCCGGGATTTATCATTAACGGTAAATCAACTACATCTTTCAGCAAAGCCACCAGTTTGGCATCCGGCATAACGGTATAGAGGAATACATCCTCACCCACGTAAGCACGGCCAACCATGTCGATATTAATCATAAGCTTCACATTATCAATGGGAGCAAATGCCCTGTTTACAAAATACCAAGAGCCGACCATACCCCTCTCTTCGGCCCCGAAAGCGGCAAAAATAACCGAACGCCTGAAATTAAAGGACTGCGCCTGCACCATAGAAGCTATCTCGAGCATTACGGCAACTCCTGATGCATTATCGTCTGCCCCTCTGAAAATATGTAGAGAATCTCTGCCGTTAATCTTAACATTGGTGTAACCAAGGTGATCGTAATGAGCACCCACTACTATAAATTCATCTTTAAGCACAGGATCCCACCCCTCGACAATAGCTACAATGTTCTGAGAGTTTATTGTATCGCCCGATTGAATGACCATAGAAAAATCCTGCCCCGGGTGAGGATAAAGAAGGGAAAGCCCTCTGCTTTCAAATGCACTTTGAATGTACATTGCTGCTTTTTTTTCATAAATAGTGCCCGCCTCACGGCCCATAAGAGAGTCTGCTGTAAGAACCGAAACATCTCTCCTCATTCGCAATACACTCTCCGATTGCGAGAATAGCCCCGCTACAAAAAATGTAAGCAGAGCTATTGAAATCAAAAATCTTTTAATCATATCTACATTTTAGGAGGCAAAACCTCGAGCCAATATCCATCGGGATCGTTAATGAAATAGATACCCATTTTGGGGTTCTCATAACAGACACAACCCATCTTTTTATGTTTTTTAAAAGCTTCTTCAAAATTATCTGTTCTGAATGCAAGATGAAATTCGTTATCTCCGAGATTATAAGCTCTGTCCCAATCGCGGAGCCAGGTAAGCTCCAGCTGGTGATCTGAGCTGCCGTCAGAGAGATAAACAATAATAAATGAGCCATCGTCAGGAGTTATTCTGCGCACTTCTGACAAACCAAGTGCCTCTTTGTAAAACTTCAGGCTTTTAGTAAGGTCGGTAACATTAATATTATTGTGAACAAAACGAAAATTTGCCATACTATTACTTTTTATAAAAAGGGAGCTTAACTACCCGGGCCTTAAGCAGCTTTTCCCTTACCTTAACAAAAATCTCACTATCCGGCTTGCTTAATTGAGGTATTACATAAGCCAAACCAACCGGTTTCTTAATAGCCGGAGCCATTGTGCCCGATGTTACCACACCAATTTCCGTGCCGTCCTCATTGCACACAGAGTAGCCGTGTCTTGGAATTCCCCTGTCGATTAACTCAAAACCTACAAGTTTTCTCTTAATTCCATCCTCTTTTAGTTTTAGCATATATTCTCTGTCTACAAAATCACCTTTTGCCTCTGTAAACTTGGTTATCCAGCCCAGCCCGGCTTCCAGTGGAGAGGTAGTGTCGTCGATATCGTTGCCATACAGACAAAAACCCATCTCCAGCCTTAATGTATCACGCGCACCAAGACCTATAGGCTTAATATCAAATTCGGCTCCTGCTTCAAATACGGCATTCCAAAGTTTATCTGCATCCTTATTGGCAACATAAATTTCACAGCCGCCCGAGCCGGTGTATCCGGTAATTGAGAAGATGGCATTTTCAATCCCTGCAATAGTCAGTTTTTTAAATGTATAATACTCCATCTGTTCTACATCTGCATCACAAATTTTTTGCATTGCCTTTAATGCCATAGGGCCCTGCACCGCTAACTGACTAATTTCGTCAGAGGCGTTATAGAGCTCTTTGCCGGGAGTTAACCCAAATTTTGGGGCTATAGCCGAAAGGTGATCGTAATCTTTTTGGACATTTGACGCATTTACCACCAAAAGATAGGTTTCGTTGTCGATGCAATAGACCAGCAAATCATCCACGATGCCCCCCTTACCATTAGGAAAGCACGAATACTGAATTTTGCCGGGTACCAGCAACGACACATCATTAGATGTTGTGTACTGAAGGAAAGCAAGTGCCGAGGGGCCTTTTACCCAAATCTCACCCATATGGGATACATCAAAAACTCCTGCTTTTTCTCTGACATGATTGTGCTCTTCATTAATTCCGAAATATTCAACCGGCATATTGTATCCGGCAAAAGGCACCATCTTTGCCCCAAGCTCAATGTGTCTTGCAGTAAATGCTGTAGTTTTCATATATGTGATTCTCAATTATTTTGTAGTGTGTAAATTTTGTCGTGTATCGTAAACCCAAATATCATCAGGACCAATATCGGCATCCAGAAGTTTGTACATCTCGTTAAATGCCGCATTTATGCTGCCAAACGATTTAACAGAAACAACTCTGAACCCGTTTTTAAAATCCATTGCTACTGGTTTATATCCTTTGCTCTTAAGAGACTCCACCATTCTTTCAGAGTTTGAATAAACTCTGAAACTACCCAAAATAACATGAAATCTGTTTTGGGAATCGAAAAGCGGCCTCCCTTTTTCTGCCTCTCTGGCCAGACTATCTGCCACGGCACTTTGCAAAGAATCGGCTCTTACCTGAGCTATCGAATCGTTAATCCGACGCTCTTGTTGCTGGCGAATTTGCTCACGCCTTAATGCCTCCATCTCTTCTGATGTAGTCATTCCAAGCTGAGACCTAACCCAGTCGCACCCTGTAACTATCAATATTGCAGCCGTCAGGGTTAATAAATATTTAGCCGTTCTCATAATTGGTTAATGTTAAGGATTTTTGTATCAATACAAAAGTAACATTTTTAAAGAAACGAGAAAAATAAATGTATATTTGAACATCAAATGATAAAAAGTCTTTTCATATTATTGCAGCTGGTCCCGGCACTTCTTAGTCCCCCCGCAGATACATTGAGAATGTTGTTTCTGGGAGATATCATGCAGCACTCAACACAACTACAGTCGGCCTACACCGGTAACGGCAGCCCGAGAGAACCGGAAGCATACAACTATTCCCAGTATTTTAAATACCTGCAGCCATATTTCGAAAACAGTCACATTGTTGCCGCCAACATCGAAACAACATTTGCCGGCCCGCCATTTTCCGGTTACCCTCTCTTCAATTCACCCGCCTCTCTGGCAAAAGAGTGTAATCGCTCCGGGATAAACCTCTTTTTTGCAGCCAACAACCACTCAATGGACAAAGGGGTAAGAGGGCTCACCGGCAGCATCTCTCTTTTTAAGGAGATAGAAGTAGATTACACAGGAATATATCTTAGTCCCGAAGATGAGCAGGAAAACCATCCCCTGATTGTAACCAAAAGAGGTATCCGCACCGCATTTTTAAATTACACCTACGGCACAAACGGCATTAATGTGCCCGAACCATACATTGTGAAACTTCTCGACAGCAACACTGTAAAGAGCGATTTGCAAAAAGCGGCAATTCTCAATCCCCATTTTACAATAGTATCGGTTCACTGGGGCGACGAGTACAAGCTCACCCCCTCGGAATCGCAATTACAATGGGAAAAACTATTCTACGATTACGGCGCCGATATAGTAATCGGTTCGCACCCACATGTTCCGCAGCCGGTAGTTACCTACAGAGACAACCAGGGCACTATCAGCAGAGTTACAGTTTACTCACTTGGCAACGCAATATCAAATATGACAGCAGCTAATACCCGTATAGGGATTATGCTTGGAATAACCGTTTCCAGAAACTGGGCAGGAGAAACAACTATTCACCAGCCTGAAACACACCTTATCTGGACATCACGCCCGGAGGCAACCGGGGGATATTTTACAATTATTCCGGTAAAAGATTATCTGGCTGCTCCGGATTCATTTAATATAAAGGGAGAGTACAGCCTTATTGAAAGTTACTACAAAAAATTTTCTGAATAATGACCGAAAAGAGAATTGAGCTTACAGAGATAGACCCCCTGGATATATATGGGGTAAACAATACAATTATCGACAAACTGATCTCTTACTTTCCTAAATTAAAGGTTGTAGTAAGAGGTTCAGAAATAATACTAAAAGGAGAAGAGAGCGAGACCCTGGCTTTTGAAGAGAAACTGAACCATCTTATAAAAAAGCGCTCGGTAAAAAGCCGTTTAAATCAAGATGATGTCACTCAGCTTTTTGAAACAGACCCTCCTTTACAGTCGCTGCCGGACGAACATCAAAACGACATAATTGTATTTGGCACAGAGGGGAAGACCATAAGAGCACGAACAAAAAACCAGAAGAAACTGGTTGACAGCTATCTGGAAAGCGATCTTATTTTTGCACTTGGCCCTGCCGGTACCGGAAAAACCTACACCGCCATAGCACTTGCGGTAAGAGCACTGAAAAACAGGGAGGTAAAAAAACTGATTTTAACCAGACCCGCCGTTGAAGCAGGTGAGAGACTCGGCTTTTTGCCCGGTGACATGAGAGAGAAGCTCGACCCCTATCTGCAGCCCCTGTACGATGCCCTCAGAGATATGATTCCGTCTAAACGACTCTCCGAACTGATGGAAGAGGGGGTCATTCAAATTGCACCCCTTGCATTTATGAGGGGGCGCACACTGGAAAGTGCTTTTGTAATTCTGGACGAAGCTCAGAACACCACCATAGGACAATTAAAGATGTTTCTTACAAGAATGGGAAACAACGCCAAATTTATTGTAACCGGCGATGCTACTCAGGTAGACCTTCCAAGAAAAAGTGATTCCGGATTGATAAAAGGTATAGAGATGATTCAAAAAATCAAAGGAGTGTCTGTAATTAACTTCGACAGAGGCGATATAGTCAGACACCCCCTTGTATCTCAAATTGTTTCTGCTTTCGAAAAAGAAGAAGAGAAAGATTAGACTAAACGGACAACCGAGCCACCCCTGTTTTGAGTTGCCTCACCGCCCGATATTGTATGCACTCCATTTACAAGAACATCACTTATTCCGGTTGCAAACTGATGAGGATCGGCAAAGGTTGCATTGTCTACGATTGTATTAAAGTCGAAAAGAACAATATCTGCCTGATAACCCGGCAATAGTAACCCTCTGTTTTTCAACCCCAATCTCGAAGCAGGGAGAGATGTGCATTTTTTAATTGCCGTTGAGATATCCATTATTGACTCCTCTCTGCAATATTTGCCAAAAAAGCGTGGGAAAGTACCGTACGAGCGGGGATGAGGCATACTATTGCTCAGAGGTCCCTGTGGCGAGTATACACTACCGTCCGAAGCAGGCATTCCGAGAGGGTGCGACAAAAATAATTTAACATTATCCTCTGTCATTGCAAAACCAATAATGCTAACCGAAACATTCTCCTCAATAAGAAGATCTCTGATAAACGGCCACGGCTCCTTACCGGTAATCTCTGCACACTCTTTAACATTCAGCCCGATAAACCTCTTGTTATCATCTGCACGGCAAGAGGTAACAACTACATTCTGAGGCCCTCCCAAACGAGCAATCCTCGACATGGCGTATTCGCCAATTTTATCAGAAACTGTTTTATCCTTAAGACGGGCAATTATCTCGTCGCGGCTTCCCTGCCTTTCGGTGAGCGGTATAAAAGAGGACATACCTGTAGAGAAAGCTATGTAAGGATACCTGTCAAATGCTATGTCGACACCATCAAACGCAGCCCTCTCAATCTGAGACAATAGCGCCGGTCCCTTATGCCAGTTTGCGGCATTCTGAGCCTTTAAATGAGATATCTGAAGTCTTACTCCCGAAGCTCTTGCTATCTCTATTGCCTCTGCCAGCGACTCCTCTACTCTGTCGTCTTCGTTTCTCATATGGATTGCATAGAGTCCGCCATAAGAGGCCACCACCTTACAAAGTTCGGTAATCTCCTCATTGGTTGCGTACGACCCCGGAGTGTATTCCAGCCCGCTGGACATACCAATCGAACCCATCTCCATTTGCTTTGCAAGAATACTCTTCATTCTTTCTAACTCATCGGCACTGCATCTTACATCGTTATCGCCCACAACAAAACGCCTCAACGAACCCTGTCCCGTAAAACTACCATAGTTAATACCTAACCTCTCTGACGAAAGATCAGAATAAAAATCGTCTATACTTTCGTATCTGTTTCCCGGGAATGGACCAGAACCGCAATTACCTCCTATATCGGTAGTTATACCCTGATAAATTCTGCTGTCTCCCAACGGAGCATCAAATAAATTAGTGTCGGTGTGTGTATGAAGGTCTATAAAACCCGGAGACACAACATTGCCTTTAGCATCAATAATTTTGTTTGCACTATCGCCAAGGTCTGTAGCCATAGCAGCAATTTTTCCCTCCTTAATACCAATTTCGCCCATAAAAGGTTTGCCGCCCTCACCGTTATAAATCAGCCCCCCTTTGATAATTGTATCAAATCGACTATTGGCCCTGATAATATTAGCACCCGCAAAGCCAAGGCCAAAAGCGGCTCCGGCTATTACAGAACTCTTGATAAAACTGCGTCTGGAAATTTTACTGCTCATAATAGTTGGTTTTTTATAATGAATGCTATCTTAATTTAACCCCGCTGCTTTTGTAAACCACAAAATCCTCTTGCTGTGCATAAATCAGATACGACTCTATACCGGGAGTGTTTTCAGTGATTGATATCGCTTTTTCTAATCCAACCACCATAAACCAGGTTGCATAAGCATCGGCAGTTATCGCATCTTTTGCAATTACAGTTGCACTTAAAAGAGAATGAGAAACAGGATAACCGGTTTTTGGATTAATAGTGTGTGAATACTTTATTCCATCCTGCTCGTAAAATTTTCTGTAATTACCGGACGTGGCGAGCCCTCCTGAATCTAACAGGAGAACATCCTGCAGCTGAGCTCCCTGAATGATATTGCCATCAACCGGTTTGTCGATACCCACACTCCAGAGCTTACCGGCAGGGTTTTTCCCTTTACACATAATCTCTCCCCCAACCTCTACCAGGTAGTTTTTCACACCCCTCCTGTTTAACTCTTCTGCAATTACATCTGCTGTGTAACCTTGTGCTATGGCGTTAAAATTAAGGGTAACCCCCTCTTTTTTACGTATTAGTCTGCCGTCAGAAATTACAATTTTATCCATACCAATAAGAGCCATAGCCGAATCGAGAATCTGCTCCGTTACATTTGAACGGGCAGTAGAACCAAAACCCCAAATATTAAAAAGGGGGGCAGCTGAAACATCAAAATGGCCGTCACTTAATTTGTAAATATCGTACGAGCGGTTAAATACATTAATCATCAGTGAATCGGGAATAATACCGTAGCCTCTGTTAAACTCCGATATCAAAGACTCAGAATTATAAACAGAAAGAGAGTTATCTATCCGGAATAAAATACCGGCTACAACCGAATCGAGAGAGTGACCAACATCGTCTGAATGCACTATGCGGTAGGTTGTGCCCTGGGTAAACCCCTCAATAACCACATACTCCTTTGAAGTACAGTTTGTAATTAAAAATGTAATAAAGAAAAAAAAGAGAACAACTTTAACCGGGTTTTTCATATGGACATACACTTTGGCACAAATTTAGAATAAAAAAATATATCTTTGTCTTTTAATTCCACCTCAGGTACAAAATATGAGAAAACATTTTATCTACTTAACTGCACTACTGCTATCCTTATCATTCGTTATTTTTTCATGTAAAAAAGATGACGAGGACGAGGATATTAACTTTATGGAGGGTATCCTTACATACTCCCTACCTAAATATTTAACTGCATCTCAGGAAGTGGAATTTTCTGTTACAGGTATAACGGTTCCAACATCAGGTTTAAAATATTTGTGGTCAACCCCCGGGTTCAGCTCCGATTCCCTGGTTGCTCAGTCGGGAACTCTTAACGCTCCCGCTGTCGTAGGTGATTACACTATTATTCTGACAGTTTCCCATCCCGATTACTCTTCAAAAACATCAACAAGGGGGGTTACAGTCATAGATCCCGATAACCCTGAAGCATTTAACGGTATTGTTCCTGGCGACTACTCCTTCACTGACACCAGAGACGGACATGAGTACTACTACAATAAAATCGGCGACCTCTACTGGTTTACCGACAATTTGAAGTGGATAGGCGCCGGCAAGCCATACGAAAACGAATATGCCCTTATTCCTGTGTACGGTATGCTTTACACATGGGATCAGGCAACAGGAGGTGTAGCTGCCACCGGCCTTGGAAACGGACCACAGGGTGTATGCCCCGATGGTTGGAGCATACCCACCCGCGAAGATTGGGAAAACCTTGGAACAGCCCTAAACGGATCTCCTCTGATATTTGACAACCCCTGGACAGGTATAGGCTCAAAGGCATCTGCGAATCCGCTGATGAACAGCAAATCACTCTGGAAATACAGCCCCAACAACACAAAAACCAACACAGCGGGGTGGAATGCTATTCCCGGAGGCAGCTCATCAAATAACTTTTTTAGCTATTCAAACCTAAACCAGTTCGGTTTTTGGTGGAGCTCTTCGCAAAAAGACTCAAATAACGGAGAGTACAGATACATACATTTTGACAGCGGTAACTTCCCTTACAACTTTGCAGGAAAAAACTTTTTCGGAGCATCGGTAAGGTGTGTCAAGATGGCTGACTAAAGAGATTACAACAAACTCTAAATAATAAACATCATGAAACTTTCTAAAGGTCTCATAACGCTGTTAATAGTAGTCGGCGTTCTGTTTTTGGCATATGCATGGATCAAAAACAGCTATAATACTATGGTTATGCAAGAAGAGCAAGTAACTACCGCCTGGTCGCAGGTCGAGAATGTATACCAGAGACGGGCAGACCTTGTCCCAAATTTGGTGGCAACTGTAAGGGGCTACGCCTCTCACGAAAGAGAGACTTTGGAAGAGGTTGTGAATGCAAGAGCAAGGGCAACACAAACCACTATCGACCCCACTAATATGACACCTCAAGCAATGGCAAATTTTCAGAATGCCCAGGGTGAGTTATCACAGGCATTGGGAAAACTAATGGTAGTTGTAGAGAGGTATCCCGACCTCAAAGCAAATCAGAATTTCCTTGAACTTCAGGCACAGCTCGAAGGAACAGAGAACAGGATTACCGTAGAGAGACAAAAATTTAACGAGGCCTCCAGAATGTACAATACCACCATCCGTCAGTTCCCGAAAAATATGCTGGCAGGGATGTTCGGATTTGAGAGAAAAGAGTATTTCGAAGCAACAGCCGGAGCAGAAACAGCTCCCGTAGTAGAATTTTAGTCGTGGCAAATACCGATTTTTTAACCAAAGAGGAGCAGCAGCAGATTGTTCAGGCAATTGAAGCTGCCGAGCTCAACACATCAGGAGAGATTCGTGTCCACATAGAATCTAACTGTAAAGGAGACCCTGTTACCAGAGCCGTAAAAGTATTTAAGGCACTGAAGATGCATAAGACAGAACAGAGAAACGCTGTTCTTATTTACATAGCCCATAAATCGCATAAATTTGCTATTATCGGAGACAGCGGAATAGACGAAAAGGTGCCGGACAACTTCTGGGACAGCGAAAAAGAGCTTCTTCTCAACTATCTTAAAGAGGGAAACCCATGCGAAGGTCTTGTTACCACCATTAATTTAGCCGGAGAGAAGCTTAAAGAGTTTTTCCCTTACCAAACAGATGACATAAATGAACAGAGCAATGAAATATCCTTTGGCGAGTAAACTTGGAACTTTCCTTGTTATTCTGGCATTTGCCATATCGCAATTAACTGCACAAGTACCACGAAAGCCGGTTCCTCCACGACTGGTTAACGATATGGCGCAGATTCTCACTCCGGCTCAGGCAAACGAAATGGAGACCCGGCTTGTTAGCTTTGCGCAGGAGACCTCCAATCAGATTTTGGTTGTTACCCTTGCCTCTCTCGATGGCAATGATAAAGCGCAGCTCGCTTTTTCTATCGGTGAAGAGTGGGGAGTGGGTGACTCGAAATTTAACAACGGAATAGTAATTCTGGTTAAGCCCAAAACAGACCGTGAGAGAGGAGAAGCGTTTATAGCCGTTGGATACGGATTAGAAGGAGCCCTGCCCGATGCTGTTGCCAAACGAATTGTAGAATACGAGATGATTCCCCATTTCAGGGAAAACCTCTATTTCGAAGGAATAACAGCAGCACTTGATGTTATTCTGCCCATTGCTGCAGGTGAGTTTAGCCACAGCGATTACAAAAAAGGCGAAGAAGGTTCGCTTTTCGGCTCCCTTGTAGTTCTTTTTCTCGTAATTCTTTTTGTAACCTACCTTGTAAAAAAAGGGGGCAACACAACCCACATGGGAGGCGGCAGAAAAAGAGGACCAAGTGCTCTCGATTTACTATTGCTGGGTTCTATATTATCTTCTGGTAGAGGAGGCAGGTCCGGCGGTTTCGGAGGAGGCAGCTTTGGCGGAGGCGGTTTCGGCGGCTTCGGAGGAGGCAGCTTTGGCGGCGGTGGAGCCGGAGGCAGCTGGTAAAATATCTATTACAACAATTTCTGAAACAGTACCAATCCTGAGTCTGGGACCCCATAACCCTATCCCGGATGAAACTACATAGTGGGTATTATCTTTTTTCATATACCCGTACGATAACTCATACATCCATTTGACAATAAGGTTTCCGGGCCAGAACTGACCGTTGTGAGTATGGCCCGAAAGCTGTATATCAACTCCATGACGGGCGGCCTCATCCAGCCCGAATGGCTGGTGGTCTAAAAGAATTATCGGCAGAGAGCCGTCTGTCTCTTTAATCAGATCTTTAAGCTCTTTTCTTTTTGAATTGGTTCTGTCGTCTCTTCCCACAATCTGAACTCCTGCTACAACAGCAACAGAATCGATTAGTAACTCCATTCCCGACTCTCTGAAATAGCCGAACAGCTCATCCTTAACCCCACCGTAAAACTCATGATTGCCGGTTATAGCATAAACGCCATATTCCGAACGGATTTCCCTAAAAACAGAAGCAACATCCCAATGGTAAAGCGGAGCAATATCCCTGTCAGCAATATCACCGGCAATTAAAACCAAATCGGGATTCTGAGAATTAATCATCTGGACATATTTGGTTAAATGGCCTCCATTTATGTACGAACTCAGATGAATATCACTTAACAGAACAACTCGCAAAGAGTCGCGCTCCATCGGTTTATCAAGCTCAATTTTATATGAAGTAATGTCGGGATTATTAAAATTATAGCTGCCGTAAACAAATAAAAGGGATACAGAGGTAATAGATGCAATAATAATTATCTGCCTTACCAACAATATATTATCCTTAATAAAAGCAGGATAAAAGTTAAATATTTTATTTAAAAGCGAAACAATATCAAACCCCGCCGCAATTAGTGCAAAATAGAGAAGGGCTACAAACCAGGTAAAACCGACATTCGATAAAAAATATGAAAACTGGGGCGAAAAAGCGTCACCATAAAACATCCTCAGCACAAAAGAGAGCGATAAAGAGACAAAAAGGAGAGAATAGAACTTTTTGACCACAAAAAAGGGTGGCAAAACCTGCCATCCTTTAAAAAAAACATAAATATTTAGTGCAATAACAATCCCCAGAACAACAATAAAAAACATATACTTCATATTAATAC
>CAYGGD010000015.1:0-26442 GCA_964349315.1 uncultured Muribaculaceae bacterium | reverse complement strand
TTTTAAAGTTGTCCCTACAAAGATACAATTTGTATTTGTTCTATTAAACCAAATTTCTATCTTTGCAACAATCAAACCAAATTAAAACTTAGTTATAATGGCTTACAAAATTTCTGAAGACTGCACTGCTTGCGGATCATGTATTGACGAATGTCCTGTTGAGGCGATATCACCTGGTGATATTTATGTTATTGACCCTGAAGTTTGCACTGATTGCGGCTCTTGCGCCGATGTGTGTCCTGTAAGTGCTATCAGTCCGGAGTAATCATCATTTGGCATGATAAATAAAAAAGCAGTCTATACCAGACTGCTTTTTTTTATTTTACTATCATAGCTTCTCTGCTGTTAAAGAGAGGATGCCGATGCAATAGTGTTAGCCCTCCGTTCTCTTTGACCGATGCTGTAAAAGTGTACTCTCCTTCTTCGGGTATAAAAGAGAGTGAGAGACCTTTGTCTTGTGAAGGCATAAGTGTTTGCTCGTGTACAATTGTACCGTTTCTGTAAACAGTAAAGAGTACCTCTTGGGTGCCCCAGTTGTGAGCTGTAAGCACATAAACCATTGTACCATGTTTCCAATGGCCATTTTTGTAATTAATCTCCTCAGCAGATATTTCTGTAGGAAATGTAAAGGAGATATGGGGGTCGTTCATGTGTTTAGAGTACTCCGGAAAATTGTTGTTTGTAAAAGAGAGACAATTCCATTGAGGATGTTCATATCTGCTCTCTTTGTTACATGATAACGCAAGAGAGGCAATCAGCAGGAGGGTGATAATTTTGTTTTTCATATATAGTTGTTTTTGGGTTGTTTACTTCTGCTACCAGGTTATGTAATAATGACCGGAATAAATACTTCCCGGGTGAACTGTTATCGAAAGTGATGCTATGGCTTCAATTATCTCCGGCTCGGAGAGAGGAAACGAGAGTGAGATTGTTGCTGTGGAACCCCCAACAGATATCCATGGATAGTCGTTGTTGTTAACTCCGTCCAGGGTGAGTATCGCGCTCGCATTTACGACTGATCCTTTGACTAGGTAGGAGTAGGATATATTTACTGATACATCTGACACAACTGAGTATACAATGTTCATATCAGACGGGATATCTAATCCCAGACGCGCAAAAAGAATCACTTCGGCACTGTTGATTGATTCGTCAACAGGGTTATAGCTGAAGATTTCATGAATACTTACATAAATCCCGAGGGGTTGAAAGATATCGACGGTACAATAGGCCGAATGCTCTCCGTTACTGCTGGTGGCAGTTATCAGGGTGGTACCGGGAGATATTCCGGTTACTTCTCCTGAAGGGCAGACCGTTGCAACTGAGGGGTTGGATGATGTCCATCCGATATCTTTTTCTGAGGCATTAGCCGGCAAAACTGATGCCTGCAGGGAGAAGCTTTCACCGGCCTGCAGCGAAACATAATTAGTACTTAGTGCAACTCCTGTTACAGGAACATAGGGTGATGTAACAGTAACACCTAAAGAAGAGTTAATACTTGGATTATAAGTTGTATAGACAGTTATTGAGCAGTGGCCGGGCGAAATTGCATATATTGTACCATCTTGTGAAACAACTGCCACAGAGGTGTTATCAGAACTCCAGCTCAAATTTTGGTTTGTTGCATCAGCCGGTAAAACCTGCGCTGTGATATTAATATATGAGCCTGCCTCTATCACAACCTCCTGATGTGACAATATTATGCTTTCTGCCGGAATTTCAGTTATTACGTGAAGAGTTGCCTCTCCTAATATTGAGCTGTTTTCTGATGAAGTTGCAATTATTAAGCAAGTTCCGGAGTTGTTAGAGGTGATTACTCCGTTTTCGTCAATAGTTGCAACAAAAGGGTCGGAGCTGCTCCATATCACTGATGGATTTGATGCGTTGTCAGGAAAGACAACAGCGGTGGCCATTCCATTTACTCCTTTGCCGTTAATGATATATGTGTCGAGAATTACCTCTACCGAACTTACATAAATATAAGGATTGACAATTACGGTGACCTGATTTGAAATCACTTCAGATGCATCATCTGCAAATGCCATTAAGACAGTCTCTCCGGCACCGGTTGCTGTTACCACTCCATCATACTCCACCGTAGCAACTGAAGGATTATCTGAAACCCACACCACCTGCTGAAAAGAGGCATTATCCGGAATATAGTATATAGTTATGGATGACTGTTCTCCTATATTGGTAAAGTACAGGTAGTCAGGATAGAGGTATAGCTCTTCTATATATATAAAGGGAGGTTCTACTTCTGTAAGCCCGCTTGTTTCGGTCCGCCAGGAGTTTTCGCCTATGCCTGTACCCGAAAAAGTTACTCTGCTTTTGTAGTGTACCCCCCTGACAATGTTGTAACCGTCTCCCTCTCCGAAATAGCTGCGGTACTTTACCTCTCCTGTTTTGGTTGATGAGTTGTATAGTGCTGTTATTTCCAAAAAACTGCACATATCGTTAAGAGTGTTACCCTGTAGGTTCTCGGGTATAAATAATGGGGTTGCAGTTTCGTAATGTGCAGGATTAGTGTTTGTTGTTATGTAATCACCCTCTACGATTAGCTCTTCTGCCGACTCAGGCCTGTTTGGGGAAAAGAGCGAAGTTTTGTACGGGATATTTTTCAGCTGTATTTTTGTAATCTCAATTGATACATCAGGGTAGAGATTTGTGTGGTCGAATATTACACTCACCTTTGCCATAACGCTTTGAAGCGGAATAGTTACTCTATTGTAATGACTGTTAAGGTGCCCCCGGAATTCACCGGAATAGATAAGCTGATTACTCTCCTCTGTTATTCCTATGTGCCGTGTCCGTTTAAAGTCGGCTAGTGCAGTACCCGCTTCAGGAATTATATTTCCGGCATTTGCAATGGCAACAATAGTTTTATATCCAGCCGTAGTTTTTATTGTGATATTTTCATTTTTATCAATAAAATATGATGCAGACAATGAGTCGTTTTCAGAGAAGAGCAATAAGGTGGCATTGGTGATGTTTTCGTCTGCTCCAGCTTTTACGGCATATTCTGTTACAAATGATATTGTGGTTGTTGCGGAGTCGAGATGTACAGAGGCGGTGTTATTAGACTCATTAACAAGATGCTCTTTCCGGCAGCCTGTAAAGGGGGCTAAAATAAGCCCTGTTAATAATATATATAGCGAAATATCTCTCTTCATAGTTGATGCAGTTTAATCAAAGAGATCCCGGTTTAAGTTGTATTTATTTATTAATGAGCTTATTTCCGGATCGAGACCTCCGCGGTATGCCATTCTTATATCATACTCTTTAGATTTAAGAAAATGAAAGATTGCTTTATGCTCATCTCCCAGAGCTGACGCTGCAATCGCTCTCAGATAATGAGTGTGTGCATCTGAGATAAGACCGGAGAGAACATCTTCTGCCATTTCCGGATTTCCAGCAGAAAGAGCGGCAATGGCGGTATTTATGTCGTTATAGTTGACGAGAATTTCCAGTGCCTGCAGATACTCCTTCTCTTTCATTAACCTTATTGCTTGCATATAGAGTGTATCTACAGATGTAGTGTGTACTGTGTCTTTCTCCATGTCGGTACGGGAGAGCATAAAAGTAAATGTGACTCTCCTGAGTTTTGGGTAGAGTTCACTCTTTAGGTACAAATAGTCGGGATTTTTCTTAATCTCACTTTCTCTGATATCAGGGTTTTCTATATTCATAACTTGGAATAAAGGCTCTTTATGCTTTATAATAGTGTCATTTTTAATAAGATACATTAATCTCTGCCAGTCCTCTCCCAAAGAGTATACAACAAAAAATGCGGGCTCTTTTATTATGCTCTGCAGATACTCTTTTATCTTTTCTCCTCGTTGATCTGACAGGTTGCAGTTAAGTACAAAGGGACCATCAGGAGATGAAGAGGAGGTGATAATTATTGTATCAATCAAATACTCTCTGCTTACTTCGATTTCATCTATCAATGCAGCAACTCGTTTTAATTGGCTAAGATTGTCACTCAAAGCAGAGTCT
Source organism: uncultured Muribaculaceae bacterium (assembly GCA_964349315.1). GTDB lineage: Bacteria > Bacteroidota > Bacteroidia > Bacteroidales > UBA932 > Bact-08. The sequence continues at coordinate 22,443 of CAYGGD010000015.1, read as the reverse complement.
ATACTACTCCCACCTGTAGAGTATCGGAAATGTGCCTCTGTCTGTTTTGTGACTCTTTTTTCCCGTACGTATTTAATGTATCTGGTTGTTGTATCTATTAAGCTGCTTATTGATGTTATGTTATAAACTATTGTATCAGATGGAATCAGCGTTACATTAAGACCCGAGCTGTTGCGAATAACCGCCTCTGTACTAAGACTGAGTCTGGCGCCGCTCTTTTTGGCATTTATCGCTTCTCTGTAGTGATATTCGAACTCACCTGATCTGTTTTTAACAACTGAATCGAGACGGGCATCTGACAGATATGGATTTCGTATGTATTTAGAAAACTTAAGGTCTGTTGCCTCTCGTTTCCTTGTGTTTTTTTCTATTTGCCATTTTTTCAAATATTTATCTACAATCATTTTTTCTGAAACACCAAATTGGGTAGATAAGGTATCGTTATTTATCCCGTCGAGAATAAGTGAGCCAGGAAGGTGTCTCTCCAAAAAAATTGTAAGATTTGCCAGCATCGCAAATGCTTCAATAATATCTGCATCTTCGGGTATTATTCCTGACAGGTATCTTTCAAATCGTTTATAACCTCTCTCCTGGGCTCTTTTAAACTCCCTGCCGCTCAGTAGAATCCTTTTGAGATTCCAGGAACCGTGGTCGCTGCTGACAACAGGCTGGATGTCAATTTGCCAGTTACTGCTCATGAGTGCTTCCGGAATCTTTATTACAAAGTCGATGTTTACTATCCCCTCCCGTTCGGCTACAGTATTCGATTTTGCGCTGATAATCACTTGATTTAAATATCTGTGACCCATAATATCACCACTGTTTTGATCTCTTATTGCCTCGTTGAATATTATTTGGTTGCCATTTTTGTCTGTGTAGAGAAATGAGGATGTTTGCTGATACGTACTGTCGGATACTCCTCTGTAGGTATGGTTACCTACGCTGTGTTGCAAAACAGGATGATACCCCATCTTTTTCACCCTATAGAGGTTATTTGTGCAGCCGGTCACAAGCGGCATTAGAATCAGACAGATAATTATCTTCATTGTATAATGTAAATTATTGAAATGGATGCTATGGAGGGGTACAGGATTATGTGGTTACCGCTTCCGGCATACTCTCCGCAGCTTTCAATAAAAAATTTGTCATATTTAACCTTTCCTATTCCTGCACCTGCTTCGGCCTCGAGATTGACTCTTCTCGAAAGCATAAATGCGTATCCGCACGATAATGTTACTCCGTTTAGTGATCCGCTGTACCTGTATTGTTTAAGCCCGGCATTGTAAATTCCGCTGATTAAGCCTACGCCTGTGAATATGCCGGAGTAACCGTGCCATCCCCACCATCTTATTCCCGGACTAATAAACAGGTGTTTAATTTTTTTATTTTGATTGTAGTTAATACCATTGTACGATACCGGAAGGTGAACGGAGAGCTTTCGCGATATAAGCAGTGATCCGCTTATATTAATGGTTCCCGAAGCAAGCGACAGAATATTTGTTCCAACCGCCGGCTGAGCAGAACATACAGGCGCGCACTTAGCAATAACTATGAACGAAACCATTATTTGTAAGCAGAACTTGAGTCTATTCATTGATTTCTATTGTTATAACTGGTTTGTATATCCATGGATTTACTGAAGCTGCAACAATTTTTGCAGCATTTTCCCCTATTACTGCTTTGTATTTGTAAATAACTCCGCCTTCAAATCCATGCTCCGGTGATGGAATTGTACATCGGTAAATCTTATTGTCCCTTTTCATTAATACCGGAATATCTACCCCTTTTATCAGTGGCAATATTATAGATGTTGCCCTGTTGTGTTCAAGATACATTGGAGTATAAGTGTGCTCCAGTGAGTTAGAAAACGAGATTATCCCGGTTCCAAGATTCATATAACTGCTTTCGGTTGGTTGTCGGATAAGCAGTGAGTCGGCAAAAATGGATTCGTTATTTTTGCCGATTTCTATTTCGATTGCAACCGCACATCTTTTGTAATTAAATATAATTACCTGATTTTCAAATACCTTTACGTCCTCTGATGCTGCCCATAGATAGTCGACTCCATTGTTAAGTGGTTTTGATTCTCCTTTTGTAAATTCCGGACCCTCACTTTCTGACTGATTAACCGATACTGAATAGAAATCGTAGTATCCCGGAGGTAAAAAGAAGTTGGTTTTACTTATTGGAATAAGATTGCCGGAGCTGTCGGAGATTACTGTGAAAGGAGTTCCGGAGTAACTCTCTTTTGATTGCGGGTTGTCTCCGGAGTTGTAGGTGAAAACCGATGCCATAACATTGGGACTGAACATAGAGACAGATTTAACGTCCGCATTCGAGCCGGCAAATGTTATGCACAATTTATTGGAGGGTGCAGTATTATCCCTGCATTTTTCACAATCATCCTGGATGCATGAGATGAGCATGAAAATGTTAATAACGATAAATGAATATTGTGCCGGCCTTATCATACTATTGCTCTGTAAGAGTTACTCCTGAAATGGTTTGGGTGGTCCAGTCTGTAATCTGTGCTCCGTTAAAAGCAAGGGAGGTTGCATTTACGGAAAGATTCAGTGTGTAGTATGTTCCACTGTCGTATGATTGTGACGGTATCTCTGCTGTGTACACCTTAGAAGTTACGGGTGTATTTCCTATCGTTGCATCTATTGTAACCTCAATACCTATACTCTGGCTTGAGAGAGGAAGCATAATAATTGTTCCTTTATTTGCCGTTACATTCATACTAGTAAGTGCTTCGGTAGAGGAGGCAGTACCAATTGAACCTGTAGCTAAATTCATTACCGAAGAGGCATCGGCTTTTGAGGGTGTAATTTTTATAGAGGTTACATTCAGTCCGGAGAGTCCGCTTCCGGGAGTTATATTAACCTCAATCCCAACCGCTTTATGTGAGAAATTAAAGTTAACGGTTCCCCCTTCGTTAACAGAGGAAACTTTTGCCCATAAATAATCTGTTCCGTTGGATAGCTGTGCAGATGTTCCTCCGCTGAAGGATATTCCCGGGGAATTGGAGTTATTTGCCGAAACAGAGTAGAAATCGTAGCTTCCTTTTGGCAGGTAAAGCGGAGTGGAGGTGGTGAGTTCTCCTGCTGCAACTGCTATTGCCTCTATCGGTGTTCCCTGAGAAGGAGATGCTGTGGAGAGATTTGATCCTGTTGCATAAGCAATAATGGTTGCTTTGTTGCCTGAAGGAAACGGGGTTGTAGCCTTTGTTTGCACAAGGGGAGAAAAATATGCATTGAACTGCATTAACCCTTTTGCAGGTAAAATCTGAGGGCTCTCTTTCTGACACGATATAATAATCAGAAGAAATAAGAATGATGCGATTAGTAATTTTGTTGTTTTCATAATTTTATTGATTAAGGTTATTTAAATATTAATTCCCTGCCGAATGCAAATTTGCGCCAGTCGGTTACTGTACTGCCAACCGATTCGAGAGAGTATGGTGTAATGTTAAAGGAGAAAGAGTAGACCATACCCTGTTCAATTGCCGAACTGTTGTTAATATGAGTATTTAGAATTATTGTTTCTGCAGACTCCCGGTGCTGCAGTTGTACCCTGAATTTTATGCGTCCCCCTTCGGCAACGGGAAGACAATAATAGTACTTATGGTTGCTTTCGGTATCGGTAAGCATCTCTTCGAAAAAAGAGCTGAATCCCGTAGAGTAGTTACATACTCCACTTTCGATATTAAAGTTGATATTATTATTTTCGGGAGGGGAAATTAAAGCAGAAATTAAATCGTAGCTGATTGCATATTCGGGATTGATTGTAAAGTTGGCTGTAATAAGGGAGTTTGCAAGTTGAAAATTGAGCCGGATATCGTTGACCGCTCTCTTTTCGATATGTGCAGTAGTGTTTGCGTAAAGGTATCTGTATCCGTTCCGAAGGTTAATAATCCTGCTTTTCTGACTGATTTCTCCCGTGTAAAGAGCGAATATTTGGTAGATACCGGGAAAGAGCATTACTGGTGAGTCAGATGTAATAATGACTGGGTTGGCGGTGCTCTTACAGAGGTAGAGCCCGGGGCTCGGATTATCGCCGGATACTGCGATAGTAATATTTTGCGATACAGAGTAGCTATCGTTGGAGTGGTGGTGGAAATTTACCCGGTACATACCCCAGAAAGGACATCGGCCTGTCTTTTCACCTATACATGAAGAGGTTATTAGTATTACTGATATATAAACGATTAACCTCATTTTAATAGTTTATTGTTATGTTGGTGCTGATCCACTCTTTGGCGGTAATAGTCACTTCAGGATGCAGCAGGGCATTTAGCTCCATGGTGATTATATAATGAAAACCAGGTTCAAAGGGTGTGTTAATCTCTGCGCTGAAGGTTGCGTTGTTAAGGGTTCGGTTGTTGAGAATACCACTGATATCTGCTTCTATTCTCTTTTGAGCATGACAAGGCAGTGTGTAAAACTGCCTGGTGTTACCATCTCCTCCAATTTCTGAAGGGGGTTGCACAGAGCCGGAGCTGGTTATTGTTCCATTAATCAGATCCATTGTAACTCCTTTTTCATCAGGTAGTGAAAACCTTACTGAGTTAACCTGAAAATTGGTAAGTTGCTCGGGAGCATTGATAACAAGCTCGACTTTGCTGGCTATATGGATGAATTCCAATGTTATCAGTTTAGGTCCGGTAACAGGCACCGCCTCTGCGACTGTCCACAGATAATCGGTTCCGTTTTTTAGTTCATCGCTCCTTTCACCGGTAAAGAGGGTGCCGGGAGGAGAGGTGTTGTTCTCGGAAAAAGAGTATATATTATAGTTGCCGCTGCTAACATTAACTGACTGTTCAGAAATGAGGTTTCCTCCACTATCACTATAAAGCAGAGAGCTATGGTACGAGTAAAGCCCGCTACAGTTGTCTTTTACAAACAGATAGGCCTTTGTGTCGGGTTTGAGATATTGAATGCCTTTAGTAAGGGAACCTTTTAAACCGAGAAAATAGAGAGTACCTCTCTCCGGATAATGCTCTTTTGAGCATGAAAAGAGGCAGAGGATTGTGAGAATTAAAATATTTGCGGTTTGCTTCATTTACGATTTGTTACCATTTCTGTGACACAAATGTAAAGCGATATATTTAGATTAAAACTCAGAAAATCAAGTTTATATGATTTAATAACCGATTTTGATCTTTCTATATTTATTTTCTTTTTATGGTAGTGGACAATTAATTTTTTTAACTTTGGCAACTAATTTTTACATAATTATCTACGATGTTAAATATTAAACTGCTAAGGGAAAATCCTCAATTTGTTATTGAAAGATTGGCAATAAGAAATTTCGAAGCGGAGGGTATTGTTAACAATATTATTGTGCTTGATGCCGAGAGACGGAATCTTCAGACTGAAACCGATTCTCTTTTGGCAAAGCAAAACTCCATTGCAAAAGAGGTAGGGGTTTTAATGAAAGAGGGAAGGAGAGAGGAGGCAATGGCTGCCAAAGAGCAAGTTTCGCAGTTAAAGGAGAGTTCCAGGGTTCTTGAAAGCAGAATGGAAGAGTGTTCAAATCAGTTGCAGGAGTTACTGGTGTTGCTGCCTAACCTGCCTCACAGTTCTGTTCCGGCAGGAGTTGGTGCTCCTGATAATCTTATTGTAAAAGAGGGGGGTGAGATGCCTAAATTAAGAGAGGGGTTGCCTCATTGGGATCTTGCAAAAAAATATGATATTATTGACTTCGATTTGGGAGTTAAGCTTACAGGTGCCGGATTTCCTGTTTATAAAGGGAAGGGTGCCAGATTACAACGGGCTTTGATTTCATGGTTTCTGGATAAAAACTGTGAAGCGGGTTATTCCGAGGTTATGCCTCCTCTTATGGTTAATGAGGCGTCGGGATATGGTACTGGACAACTTCCGGATAAGGGAGAGCAGATGTACCATGTTGCTCTGGATAACTACTACCTGATTCCTACTGCTGAGGTTCCTGTTACCAATTTTTTCAGGGATGTTATTTTGCAGGAGTCGGCTCTTCCGGTTAAGCTGACTGCATATACCCCTTGTTTCAGAAGGGAAGCGGGCTCATATGGAAAAGATGTTCGGGGTTTGAACCGTTTGCATCAATTTGATAAGGTGGAAATAGTTCAAGTGTCGCATCCTGACAATTCATACAATGCGCTGGACCAGATGGTATCACATGTTGAGAGCTTGGTAGCTGCTTTAGGATTACCTTACAGAATTCTACGCCTTTGTGGCGGAGATATGGGCTTTACAAGTGCTCTGACATACGATTTTGAGGTCTATTCTGCTGCGCAGCAGAGGTGGCTTGAGGTGAGTTCGGTATCGAATTTTGAAACTTTTCAGTCGAATCGCCTAAAATTAAGATTCAAGGATGAGGGTGGAAAGCCTCAGCTGGCTCATACTTTAAACGGAAGTGCTCTGGCGTTGCCAAGAATTGTTGCTGCTCTTCTTGAAAATTATCAGACCGAAAATGGTATTGTTGTACCGGGGGTTCTGGTTCCGTATACAGGTTATAGAATTATTGATTAGTCTCTTAAATGTCTCGGGATAGGATAATACTTGGAATAGACCCGGGAACCCAGGTTTTCGGATGGGGTGTAATAAAGGTTACTGCCGGCAGGGCTGAATATCTTGCTATGGGAGTCTCTTCTTTAAAGGGTTTGCCGGACCATTTTGCAAAGCTTTCGCGAATTTTCTGTGAGGTAAAGTTGCTTATTGGTCGTTTTTCTCCCGATCAGATGGCTGTCGAAGCCCCTTTTTACGGTAAGAATATTCAGTCGATGCTTAAGCTCGGAAGGGCTCAGGGTGCGGCAATTGCTGCCGCTTTAAGCTGTGGGATGGATGTTTACGAGTATGCTCCCCGGAAGATAAAGCTATCTATCACCGGAAAAGGTGCCGCTTCAAAAGAGCAGGTTGCAAATGTTATTTCTAAGATACTTAATGTCAGTGATGTATCCGCTTCGTACGATGCCACAGATGGTCTTGCTGTGGCTCTTTGCCATTTTCTTTCAGATTCTGTTCCACAGGAGCTAAGGAGTATAAAAAGAGCGGGAAGTTCCGGACAGGGTAAATCGTCCGGAGGATGGAGCTCTTTTGTTAAGAGTAACCCCGACCGAATAAAATAATCCTTTTTTAAACAGTGCTTTTAACTTTTCCCCTTTTTTGCAGTCAAAAGGGTGTTATAAAAATTTATATTGATAGTAATTATATATTGTGATGAAATATACAAAACAGATTCTTCTCTCCTTTGCATTAATTGTATTTGCAAATGGTTTTGCCAGTGAACAATCAAGAGATTTCAGAGTTCGCGGATCTTTGGTTGACAGTATCAGAAACGAGGTTGTGGAGTTTGCCACTGCCGCTCTTATTCCCGACGGATCGGATTCGCCTTCGAGATATGCACTTTCAGATATCAGGGGAAATTTCGAAATAACAGGTGTTACTGCAGGAGATTATACTCTCAGGATAGAGTTTATGGGATATAACACTGTTGAGAGAAAGATAACTATAGGATCGCGCAGGGTAACAGACCTGGGAAATATAAATATGAAAGAGCAGGTAAATTTGCTGGAGTCAGTTGTTGTTTCGGCAATGGGTAACCCGGTTATTGTAAAAAAAGATACAATTGAGTATAACGCCTCGTCGTTCAGAACCACCGACAGCGATATGCTTGAGGAGTTGCTGAAAAAGCTGCCGGGTATCGAAATCTCTTCTGATGGTAAAATCACTGCAAACGGTAAGGAGATAGACAAAATAATGATAGACGGAAAAACCTTCTTTTTAAACGACCCTTCCCTTGCAACCAAAAATATTCCCGCAAAGATTGTAGACAAGGTGAGAGTAGTGGAGAGAATGTCGGAACAGGCTCGTTTTACCGGAATTGATGATGGTAACGAGGAGACAGTGATAGATCTCTCTATAAGGCCGGGTATGATGAATGGCTGGTTTGGTAATGTTACCGGCGGATACGGATCAGATGACAGATATCAGGCAGCAGGAATGGTTGGTAATTTTACTTCGAGCAGCCAGATAAGCATAATTGCAAACGGAAATAATACAAACAACAGAGCTTTTACCGATTTGGCAGGAGATATGATGCGCAATATGAGAAGCAGTATCGGCGGAGGTGGTGGAGGAATAAGAGTGGGTGGAACTACTCTAAACTTTGGAGGTAGTGGTGTTACCACTTCGTGGATGGGGGGTGTTAATGCAAATACTGAGCTTAACGATGGAAAGCTTAAAATAGGAGGAAACTATTTTTATGGCAGTACCGACAATGTTTCTGTAGGGAGCAGAGTAAGGCAAAACTTTTTACCGGATAGCAGCTTTTATAACAGGGACTCTACGTTTTCGCAGAATATTTCTGATAATCACAGGGTTGCAATGGAGCTTGAGTGGACTTTGTCCGATAAAACCTCTATATTATTCAGGCCTAACGCGAGCATAGGTACAGGTTCTTTCGAAGAGACAAGATATTTTTCTACTGATGGTGTGAGTGGTACAAAAATTAACGATGGTATAAGCAGTTCGTTCGGTGACAACACTTCTCAGAGCATGGGCGGAGATCTTCTCTTCCGTCAGCGTCTTGGAAAACCGGGAAGGACATTTTCTGTAAACTTCACATACTCTTATTCGAATAGCGATATGGATGGTCTGAATATATCCTCAACCAATGTTTATGGAGCTAATCCTTTTCAAACAATTGTAAGACAGAGATTCGACCTGAACAACAATTTATACTCCCTTGGTGCAAGGGCCTCCTACACCGAACCTTTGGGCAATAATTTCTTTATGGAGCTTGCCTACAGATACAATTACAGGGTAAACAACTCCGAAAAGCTTGCTTATAACTTTAATCCTGTTACCGGTGAATATGATATAATTGACGATGAGTATTCAAATGTCTTTAAAAATACCTTTATTAATCAGCAGGCAGAGGTTAACATCAGAAAGAATGAGGAGAAATACAGCTATGTGCTAGGCTTTAGTGCTCAGCCCTCCTCTACTGAGAGTGTGGGAGATGAAACTTATTTAAAAAGAGATGTATTTAATTTTGCCCCTTCGGCTCAGTTCGACTACCGGTTTAATGATACCAGGTCGCTGAGGGTTCGTTACTCAGGAAGTACAAGTCAGCCATCAATAACCCAATTGCAGCCTATACCCGATAATTCGAACCCTCTGTATATAAGAGAGGGTAATCCTGACCTTTTGCCAGAATTCAATCACCGAGTATGGATTAATCTCAGAAATACAAACAGGGAAAATTTCAGCTCTATGTTTTTAAGGGTTGGGGCAAATTACACTCTGGACAAAATTGTAAACATGACATGGTACGACGAGGGTGGTATACAATATATCAAACCTGTTAACGAAGACGGCATCTACTCAATTTTCGGAAATCTTATGTACAATACCCCGATAAAAAAATCTAAGTTTTATGTGATGACCAACTCCCGCATTTCATTTAATAATGGTGTCAACTATTCCAATCAGGTCAGAAACGAAACTAACAGTTTGTCTCTTACCGAGATGCTTCGTTTAACCTACAGGGGCGACAAATTAGAGGCGAGTGTGGGTGGAAGAGCTACATATTCGTATGCCTGGTATTCGATAGAACAGAATACAAGGCCTGCAACCTGGAATAACTCAGTTAGTTTTTACCTCAACTGGTCGCTTCCTGCCGGATTTAATCTTATGAGTGACCTTGATCACCGTTTTTATATAGGATACGGAGAGGGGATGAATGATCCTGTTACTGTATGGAATGCAGAATTTTCGAAGTTGGTTCTGAAAAATATGGGGACTCTCAGTTTAAAGATGTATGATATTCTTAACCAGTCGAGAGGGATATGGAGAAATACAACCGATAACTATATCGAAGATATTCAGAATAATACGCTCCAGCAATACTTTATGCTAAGTTTTACAATCAGATTCGGCTCTTTTGGAAGCAGAGATTCAAGATCGGACAGCACCCCGAGTCGTTCTGGAATGGGTCCGGGAATGAGACGACATTTTTAGTCGCTGAATTTATTGGTTGAAAAAGATCTCCATTTCTCAATAGCAGATTGGAGATCTTTTGGTATAGGGTTTACAAAAAACATCTCTTTTTTGGTTACAGGATGGATAAATCCGAGTGTATGGGCATGTAATGCGTGTCGTGGAATAATCTCAAAACAATTTTCTACAAACTTTTTGTACTTGGAGTAGACTGTACCTTTTAAAATTCTGTCTCCGCCGTATCTTTCGTCGTTAAATAGAGGGTGTCCGATCCAGTCCATATGAACCCTTATCTGATGGGTGCGGCCGGTTTCAAGGGTACACTCAATGAGAGTGGTGTATCCGAACCTCTCAATCACTTTGTAGTGTGTTATTGCATGTTTGCCGGTGTCACCGTCGGGGAATACCCGGAATTTCATCCGGTCGTTGGGATCTCTTCCTATGTGGCCTGTAATGGTGCCGGAATCGTCCTTAACATTACCCCACACGAGGGCAATATACTTACGTTCTATTGTGTGGTCGAAGAATTGCTTGGCCAGAAATAACTGGGCTTCGTCTGTTTTTGCAACCAGTAGAAGTCCGGATGTGTTTTTATCTATCCTGTGAACCAGTACTCCCATTCTTTCATCGGTGGCATCTGCAGGTTGAGTTATTCCGAGATGGTGTGCAAGGGCATTTATCAGGGTGCCTGAAAAATGGCCATGGCCGGGGTGTACAACCATGCCTGCAGGTTTATTAACCAACAGGAGGTGATTATCTTCGTAGGGTATATCCAGAGGAATATTTTCCGGCTTTACCTCAAATGCGCGCCTTTCATAAGGGAGAACAATTGTAACGCTGTCGAGGGGTTTAACAATATAGTTTGCCTTTACCTTTTTTCCGTTTACAAGTACATAACCTGCAGCTATTGCCAGCTGAACTCTGTGCCTGGAGGTCTTCTCCATTCTGGCGGTTAAGAATTTGTCAACTCTGAGTGGTGCCTGACCCTTGTCGGAAAAGAATCTGTAGTGTTCAAAGGAGTCGTCCGCATCGGAGTCTTCGGTTTCAATTTCCGGCTGGTCGGGAAGTTCTCTGTTAGTTATTTCGGGATCCATCTAATTTTGATTTGTCGGTGCTGAGAAAGAGGTCGACACGGGTGCCGAGAGTGTGTGAAAGTCTATCCGTTGGCTCGGGAGATTGTCTTATTACAAAACTGCTTAAGGAATCGGAGTACGATGTGATGTTTTGATCAAAAACCAACCGACCTACATTAAGTGAATTATCTATAAGTATGTCTTTAGCGGTTGTAAGAGAAAAGCCTGTTAAAACAGGTATAGAAGTGAGATTGTTGTCTTCGCTAAGGCCAACCTCAAGATCTATTTCACTTTCTGATATAACCGGTGTCCCCGGGGCAATATCTCTTCCGTTATATTTTTGTGCCAGTACATTATTTGTTGCCATATCAGAAACATAAATCAGCCGACCGACATTGAGCTGTCTTGCAGTAAGCTCTGCCTTTGCCTGACGCAGGGAGAAACCGATAAGGGAGGGCATTGTAACCATTTTGGGCTGGATTGAGTTAATTGTCAGAAGAATTCTCCTATTCTTTTTAACATAACTGCCGGCAACCGGATTTTGTCTGAATATTTCGCCACGTCCCATTCTGGGCAAAAAAACCGAATCGGTGATATCGAGTCTGAGGCTTGATGCAGAAGCTAAAATCTGTGCTTCGTGAACTGTCATCCCCGAAAAGTCGGGTACTTGAAACTCCTGATTGTGCCTTGTTATACCTTTGAGGAATAAAATGGTAAAGATTAAGATTGCTGCTACAACTACTGTAGCGAGCATTAAATTCTTGATTATCCAGTTATCTTGTTTCATTCTTAAACAATTTATAACAAAAGTACTATTTTTTTACAACTTCATTATAAAAGCTGTCTCTCTCTTTTGCCCTGTAACCGCATTCGGATGCCATTTTTTCTATATCCTTTACTGTCATATCGGGAGATTGCTCCTGTGATCCGGCCATAGAATAGATTCGTGTTGAATTGTTAATTGTGCCATCGATGTCGTCTGCACCATACAGAAGGGTTAGCTGTGATTTCTCTTTGCCGAGCATTGGCCAGTAAGATTTAATATGATCGAAGTTATCCAGGAAAATTCGCGAAATAGCAAATGTTTTCAGGATCTCAATTATGTCTGACTCTGCAATGTGCGACAGCTGATTGTTTGCCGGTTTAAAAACCAATGGAATAAAGGCATCAAAACCTCCTGTATCGTCCTGCAGCTCTCTTAGCATTGAGAGGTGCTCTATTCTGTGTTCTCTGGTTTCGATGTGTCCGAACAGCATAGTGGCATTTGTTTTTATACCAGTTTGATGAGCTGTTTTATGTATGTCCAGCCAGCGGGATGCATCGGCTTTGTCAGGACAAATAACCTTTCGCACTTCGGGGTTAAATATTTCTGCTCCTCCACCTGGGAGAAGCTTTACTCCTTTGGTTTTAAGTTGGGTAAGCAGCTTTTTCGCACTTATGCCTCCGTTTGTGCACATATCGTCAATTTCAATTGCCGAAAATGCCTTTATAGTTACAGTTGAAGGGAGTTGTTCCCTTACAGTTTCGATAAGCTTAAGGTAGTATGAGATATCTTTGGTTGGGTGGACACTCCCGACAATATGAACCTCAGTTACACCTTTGGTGTATTTTTCTGCGCAGTGTCGAGCAACATCATCAAAATTCATTGTCCAGGCACCCTCCTGAGAGTCGTCGTCTCTGCGGTACGAACAGAACTTACATTTATGAATACAAACATTGCTTGGTTCGAGATGAAAGTTTTTATTGTACCACAGAGTCTTTCCGTTTTTGCGCTCTCTTATTTCTGTTGCAAGTTTTGACAGCAAATTGAGGTCATTTACTTTATACAGAGAGAGTGCCTCTTGTGTGCTTATTCTAGATCCCATTTTGGATGTGATTTTCTGGAGTTGAAAATAACAAAAAAAGACGCACGGAGCGTCTTTGGTTTACTGTTTCTATAATATCTCTTTTAGAAACGATCTTCAGAGGATACAGTCAGTTTCTTGCGTCCGCGACGACGACGGGCAGCAAGAACCCTGCGTCCGTTAGGAGTTGACATACGCTCACGGAACCCGTGCTTGTTGCGACGCTTGCGTTGTGATGGTTGGAAAGTGCGTTTCATATTATGTATGCTGAATTATTAAAATCTAAATAAGGGAGTGCAAAGATAGATAAAATGTTTTTATTAGCAAATATTTATACTATCGTTTTATAAACAGTACTTTTTTTTCTGCAAACCATAATTCATTAAACCATATATTTATATCGGTTTCAGAAAATTGCGACCTCTCTATTTTCATTGTTTTTGATGCATTTTCTATTTCTGCAGAGAGGTTACCACCTTTAAGATATATTACCCCTTTTGTGGTTTTGTTCCAGATCCAGGGTAAAAAAGAGGAAAGTTCCGTTACTGCTCTGGAAATCACGTAGTCGAAACGGCCTGACACCTCCTCTGCCCTCTTCTGTTCTGCAATTACGTTCCGGAGAGCAAGATGATCTTTAATTGAGTTTACCACTTTGATTTTTTTAGCAATAGTGTCGCACAGATAAAAATTGGTTTCGGGGAACATAATTGCGAGGGGAATTCCCGGGAAACCTCCTCCAGTACCAACATCCAGAATGGAGTAGGCAGGGGGAAATCCGGTGTGCTTTGCGATTGCCAGTGAGTGCAGAATATGATGAATGTAAAGGTTATCGATATCCTTTCGGGAGACAACATTAATCTTTTGGTTCCATTCACGGTAAAGAGGGCCTATAGCTGCAAACTGCTCTCTTTGTGTAACGGTTAAATCCGGAAAGTAACTGAAAATTATTTCTTCCATATTGTATTCAATATTTTTTTTGAGCGGCTAATCCTTGTTTTAACTGTATTAACCGGTATTTTGAGCTCTTTTGAGATCTCTTCGATAGGGTAGTCGTGAATAAAGCGGAGCTCTGATACTTTTCTGTAGATGGGAGGCAGGTTCTGAATAGCTTTAATGAGATTTTCTATGGCCTGGCTGTCAATCATATTCTCTTCGGGACTGGGAACGCTGCTGCTGACTCTCTCCGATGATGATTTCTGCCCCTCTGAGTGCACTGTTTCAAGAGGAATCCTGTTTTTTCTGAGAAAGTCGAGGGCGGTGTTCTGGGCTATTGTAAAAAGCCAGGTAGAGAAAGCATATTTCTGGTTGTAAGAGTGGAGATAACGGAAACATTTCTGGAATGTCTCCTGACAGATATCTTCGGCATCGTGTTTATTGGGTATAATTCCGTTAAGAAAATTCAGAACCGGATCGCGGTACTTATTCACGATTGTATTACAGGCACTCTGGTTGCCTTTTGAGGCCAAAGCAATAATTTTGATCTCGCTGATCTCTTTTTCTGCCATAATCTGATTATTAGTGAGCTTCCAGCCAGTTTACCCCCCAATGACACTCTACAGTAAGCGGTACCTTAAGATTGATAACGCTCTCCATCTGAGTTTTTACGATTTCTGACAATATCCGGGCCTCCTGCTCAGGAGCGTCAAAGACAAGCTCGTCATGAACCTGCATCACCATTTTACTCTTGAGCTCCCTTTTAGTTATCTCTTCCTGCACTCTTATCATTGCCACTTTTATTATATCGGCAGCGCTCCCCTGAATAGGAGCATTTATTGCATTCCGCTGTGCAAGTCCGCGAACAACAGGGTTTTTTGAGTTTATATCGGGTAAAAATCTTTTTCTTCCGTAAAGTGTAGATACGAACCCATCCTTTTTTGCCTTCTCTGTCATCTCTTTCATATACCTTTCTACCCCGGGGTAGCTCGCAAAATACTCCTCAATAAGTTGCTTTGATTCATGACGGGGTATTGAGAGACGCTGGGAGAGACCAAACGCTGATATTCCGTAAATGATGCCGAAATTTGCCACTTTGGCTCTGTTACGCTGCTCTCTGGTCAGTTGCTCTTCGGGTACTCCGAAAATTTTTGATGCTGTTGCAGCGTGAATATCTTTCCCTTGATTGAATGCCTCAATAAAGTCGGAGTCTTCACTCATATGTGCCATTAGCCGAAGTTCTATCTGTGAATAGTCTGCAGAGAGAATAACCCCATCTTTAAATGACGATACAAAGGCTTTTCGTATCTCTCTGCCCCTCTCTGTGCGTACAGGTATATTTTGCAGGTTTGGTTTAATGGAACTGAGTCGGCCTGTGGCAGTGAGAGATTGATTGTATGTTGTATGTATTTTGCCGCTCTTTTTTGATATAAGTGAGGGTAGGGGGTCGATGTATGTTGAGAGAAGTTTCTTTAAATTGCGGTATTCCAGAATCAGAGGGATAATAGGGTGTTTATCGGATAGTCCTGAGAGAGTCTCCTCGTCGGTGGAGTAATTTTTCTTGGATGTTCTTTTGGCGTTTCCTGTTAATTTGAGCTTTTCGTAAAGGATTACACCCAGTTGTTTTGGAGATGAGATATTTAAAGAGGGTTCATCTGCAAGTTCCCTTACCTTTTTTTCAATGTCGTTCAGCTCTAATGTAAGCTCTTTGCTGTAGTTGCTGAGCATTTCAGTATCTATTTTTACTCCCTGGAATTCCATTTGTGCCAGAACTTTTATCAGTGGCATCTCTATGATTTCGTACAGATCTTTTAACTCCTGATTTTTGAGCTCTTCTGAAAGAGAGAGAAAGAGCGGGTGCATAAGCGGAAGTTCTTTCATTGCTTTTAGCTGCGGATCTTCCTGCTGGTTGCTGCTGAAAAGATCGGCCGGCGACGCGGGCTCCTCCGGAAGATGGTTAAGATATGTACGGGCAAGCATATCCAGTTTATGCGACCTTTCAGGAGATATAAGATAGTGCATTAGTTCAAGATCTGCAAGATAACCTTTGGGTGAAAAGGAGTGGGTAGCAAGAATATTTAGCAGCCCTTTCAGATTGTATCCGCAAATAATCAGAGAGGGTTTATTCAGGAGCTGCTCTATTTCAGAGGAGAGTTCATCTCCTATATTTACGGAACGGTAAACTCCTCCTGATCCGAGGTGAATTTGGGTTTCGTCAGTTTTAACTGCCAGATAACCTGTTTTGGCGGCAACTTCAGAGACTTTTTTACTGGATGATAACTCCCATACAGGATACTCTTTAGTTTCGGTCTTAACAGGGGTTGGTAGTTGAGTGGTTTGCCCTGAAAAAAGCTGTTTCAACTGCGGAAGAGTTCTTACCAGAGAAGAGAATTCATATTCCTGAAACAACTCCGTAATCCTGACATAGTCCGGGATGTTGAGTTCCAGTTTCTTTTCGTCCCATGGGATATCGACCTCTGTATCTATTGTAATCAGTTTTCTGCTTAACTCAATGTAAGCGGAGGCCTCTTTAAATGCTTCCTGCTGACGGGCCGGAAGCTGATAGAGGTTTTTATAGATATTGTCTATATTCTGATATTGCCCAACTAGTTTTTTTGAACCCACTTCTCCAATCCCCTTCACTCCCGGAATGTTGTCTGAGCTGTCTCCCCAAATAGTAAGTATGTCTATAATCTGGGATGGATTCTGAATTCCGTACTGATTGCAGATCTCCTTTTTGCCGATTATTTCGTGTTCCGATCCGCTTTTTCCGGGTTTGTACTGATAGATATTATCGGATAACAGCTGTCCGTAATCTTTGTCGGGAGTTACCATATACACTTTAAATCCTTCTTTTTCTGCTATTTTAGCGTAAGTGCCAATAACATCATCGGCTTCAAAACCATCTTTCATAAGTACGGGCACCGATATAGCATCCATAATTTCGCACAGAGGTTTGAGTGACTCTTTTATCAGCTCCGGAGTTTCGCTGCGGTTGGCTTTATATAAAGGGTAAAGTTCGTGACGGAATGTTTTGGCGGGAGGATCAAAAGCTACGGCAAAATGTGTCGGCCGCTCTTTAATAAGCAAATCGGTTATTATTTTTGTAAATCCGAAAAGGATTGATGTATCCCTACCTTTGGAATTAACCATTGGCCTACGGAGAAAAGCGTAATAGGTTTTGAATATCAGAGCGTGTCCGTCTATTAGGATAAGCTTTTTAGCCATAGTATATAATTTGGCGTTGTTATTTGTTGTCTTCCTTTACCCACTCTACATATGAGGTGGCTGTTTCGTACAGCTTTATGCTTTGGAGTGTAATATTTTTCGGAAGATTCTCCCTGATAATATCTGCAAAGTGGATTGCAAGGTTTTCACAGGTCGGCTGAAATGGGGTTATTATGACATTGCAGTATGATTCAGAAATCTCTTTTGCCAATGAGGAATCTTCTCTTAATATGAGTGCGTGGTCGAAAGGTTCTGTTATATGTTTGCTTACAATCTCCTTAAGCTGAGAAAAATCTATTACCATTCCCGACTTGGGATTGCCTTTCTGTTCTTTGGGAGAGCCCTTGATTGTTACAAAAAGACGATAGGAGTGGCCATGAATGTGTCTGCATTTACCATCGTAATCTGCCAGCGCGTGAGCTCCTTCGAAACGGAACTCTTTTGTAACTCTAATGATTGACATGATTTTTTTACAAAAATATATATAATGTTACTATTACGCAATTTTGCTATCAATATATTATAATACAAAATGTGTACTATTTAAAAATATTAATAAAATGAATTAAAATTTGATTTTATATTACAATTTAGTATTTTTGTAAAAAATAATTCTACGATATGGCAATAAACATTCAAAACATTCTTTCGGATAATGCAAAAAGCATGAGAAGGTCTGCAATCCGTGATCTGCTTAGTATTGCAAACAAACCGGATGTTATCTCTTTTGCGGGAGGATTCCCTAATCCCTCTACTTTTCCTGTAGATGATTTAAAAGTTATTATGCAGGAGGTTCTCGATGTGGAGAGTACTTCAGCTTTGCAATATGGCCCCACAGAGGGTAACGGAAAGCTCCGTGAGATTCTTGCTCAGAGGTACAGAGCACAAGGTTTGGATATTACCAAGGATAACATTATGATTACCACATCGTCGCAACAGGCGATTGATTTAACAACAAGAGTGTTTATCAGCCCTGGCGATACCATCGTATGCGG
The DNA here is from genome assembly GCA_964349315.1 of uncultured Muribaculaceae bacterium. GTDB lineage: Bacteria > Bacteroidota > Bacteroidia > Bacteroidales > UBA932 > Bact-08. The sequence continues at coordinate 4,384 of CAYGGD010000015.1, read as the reverse complement.
TTTGCCATCGTACCTTGGTGCTTTGCAGTCGTTTTGGGGGTATCAGGCAAAACCTGTCGGTGTTACCAAAGACGAAGAGCTTGAGGTTGTTGTAAAGGCATTAATCTCAACAGGGAAAAAACCCAAGTTTATTTATGCCATACCCGATTTTCAAAATCCATCGGGAATAACTATGACTCTTGAACAGAGAGAGATGGTTCTAGATGTTGCAAGAAGGTACGATCTTTTGGTTGTGGAAGATAGTCCATATCGAGAGATTCGTTTCGAAGGCGAGGAGCAACCTCTTATGTATTCCCTTGATAACGAAAGGGTTATGCTTTTCGGTACTCTTTCAAAAACTGTACTGCCCGGTTTCAGAATAGGTTGGATAATAGCTCCTGTTCAGATTATCGAGAGACTTGTTGTGGCAAAGCAATCGTCGGATCTTTGTTCGCCTGTTTTCGATCAGGCTGTTGTGGCCCGCTATTTCGAGAAGGGGCTTTTTGAAAAAAATCTTGGTAAAACCATAGAACTCTACAGGCATAAGAGAAATCACATGCTTGCCTGTTTCGAAAAATATATGCCTGAGGGGGTATCCTGGACTAAGCCCGAAGGGGGGCTCTTCCTTTTTGTTTCCCTGCCTGAGGGATACGATGCAACTGAGTTGTTTAATGTGGCAATAAAGGAGAATGTCGCCTTTGTTATAGGAGAGGCATTTCATTGTGACGGTTCGGGTAAAAATACAATGAGAATCAACTTCTCATTTATGGATGACGAAAAAACAGAAGAGGGTGTAAGACGGCTTGCAAGGGCTATTGAAAAAATGTTAAGTAAAGGTAAATAGCGTTGGGTCAAACCTCAGGGAGGAGTCTTTGAAAATTTTATCAAAGACTCCTTTTTGTATAAGATAGTCAGCTTCTCCCTCAAAAAAGGAGTCGTATCCCATTATCCAGATTTTATCGCTTAACTGAATTGCCTGAATAAGGTCGTGTGTAGAAAAAATAACTGTCTTATTTTCGTTTTCGGCTATGCCGCAAAGCAGTTTGGTGATAGTGATTTTATTGGCAATATCCAGAAAAGCAGTAGGTTCGTCAAGAAGAATAAGTTGCGTATCCTGAACCAGGCTTCTTGCGATGGAGGCGCGTTGGAATTCTCCGTCGCTCAGCTGAGAACTGTCTCTGTTTCCGAAACCTTCCAATCCCACTTTTTTGAGTGTCTCATTAATGAGTATCTGCTCTTTTTCTCCGACTCTTCCGAGCCAGTCGCTCCTTTGATAGCAACTTGCAGCAAGCATGTGAAAGAGAGATAGGTTTTTTACTCTTGGACTTTGTGAAGGGACAAATGAGATAAGTTCTGCGCGTTTACCCGGAGAGTAGCTTTTCAGGGGTTTGCCTGAGATTTCCACCTCACCCGAATAATAGGGAACTATTCCGGCAATGCTCTTCAGTAGGGTGCTTTTACCGGTGCCGTTAGCTCCGATTACTGCAATCATCTCTCCTTTGCGGGCTGTCGCATTAATCCCTTTAAAGATAACCTTGTCGTATCCCAGTGAAAGATTTGTGAGTTGGAGTAACATATTATATGTAGCGGCTTTTTAAAATAATAACTAGTATTACCGGCACCCCGATTAGAGCACTTACGGTGTTAATTGGTATTACCCCTGAGTGACCGGGCAGCTGTGCTACTGTATCGGCAAAAATCATAATTGCTGCTCCCATAAGGGCGGTTGCAGGCATCAGTACCCTGTGATTTGCCTCTTTAAAAAGCATTCGCGCCATATGGGGTACTGCAATTCCAATAAAGCCTATGGGGCCGCAGAATGCAGTAACGCTGCCGGCCAGAAGGGTTGTGGCAATCAATATTCTGCCGCGTGTCCTTTGAAGGTTAACTCCCAGACTTTTGGCGTACTGTTCTCCCATAAGAAGGGTGTTTAAATCTTTAATGTTGTAAAGAGAGAGAGTAAGTCCCGCTAATACCAGAGTAAAAAGTATCCATATTTGGGAGGGGGAGAGACCAGCGAAGCTTCCCATTGTCCAGAGGACAAAAATCTTTAATGCCGACGATGATGAGAAATACTGGAGCAGTGATATTACGGCACTTATAACGCTGCCGAGCATTATGCCGAATATTAAAAGTGAGGTGTTTTCCCTTAGCCGTGAAGAGACCAGAAGTATCAGAAGCGTAACACCAAAGGCACCAAGCCAGGCAGCACCGGCTATACCAATATCGGCTGCAAGAGAGCCGGAGAGAGAAATACCGAAGGCCGAAAAACCCATAACCAGAAGTGCTACGCCTAATCCGGCACCGGAACTGATTCCGAGAATATAAGGATCGGCAAGTGGGTTTCGGAAAAGTGTCTGCATCTGAAGCCCGCACAGCGATAGAGCTGCACCGGCAAGAAGAGCGGTAATTGCTTTGGGTATCCTGAAAGAGAAGAGTATGTCATAAACAAACTGAGATACCTCGGCTCCTGTCAGTGCCTTAAATACTTCTTTAAATGGGATAATTACTGAGCCCAGCAAAAGATTGACAATTGTTAATACCAGAAGAGAAACTGCGATTGCCCAGTATTCTGTACGATATGATTGTTTAATTCTCAATTGGCACTTCTCTATTTGGCCTCTAAGATAATTTTATTTTTGTAATTTTGCGGCGATATGAAACTTATAATAATATAATGATATGAGAAAGAAGATAGTAGCAGGAAACTGGAAAATGAACACCACCGTTGCAGAGGGGAGACTGCTGACAGAACAGATAGTATTTTTGCTTTCAGATTATAATGGAGAAGCTGAGGTGATTATTGCACCTCCCTTTACTCACCTGGAGTCTGTAGCCAATACTCTTGCAAACAAAGAGAACAGAGTTGCATTAGCAGCACAAAACTGTTCGAATCGTCAATCCGGCGCCTTTACTGGAGAGGTTTCCGCAAGTATGCTTAAAGGTTTGTGTTGTCAATATGTTATTATAGGGCATTCGGAGAGGAGAGAGTATTACGGAGAGACTAACGAAACTCTTTTAGAGAAGATTAATGTTGCAGTAAAAGAGGGGTTAAAGCCAATTTACTGTGTGGGTGAAAAGCTTGAGGAGAGGGAGACTGAAATCCATTTTGAGGTTGTTGCAAATCAGATAAAAGAGGTTTTGTACAAATTGCAGAGTGAGGATCTTGCCCGTGTTATTGTTGCGTACGAACCAGTATGGGCGATTGGAACAGGAAAAACGGCTACGGCAGACCAGGCAGAAGAGATGCATAAATTTATCAGAAAAGTAATAGCCGATAAATACCCTTCGATAGCAGCTGAATTACCTGTTTTGTACGGGGGAAGCTGTAAGCCTTCCAATGCTAAGGAGATTTTCTCCAAAGCCAATGTAGATGGCGGACTTATCGGAGGGGCTTCGTTGGTAGCAGAGGATTTTGTTTCGATTATTAAGTCGTTTTAATGAACTATATTGAGGCGTGCATAAAGATAACCCCCTTTAGTGAGGAGTTTGCCGATATTGTAATTGCGGGTATAGAGGAACTTCCGTTTGAGAGTTTTTCTGTAGAGGATTCGTGTGTCAAAGGGTATATGTCTCAGGATAGATTTTCTTACTCTAACCTGAAAACTGTTCTCTCTTTTTTTGACAATAACAACCTTTTTAAGATTGAATTGTCTTATAAGATGATAGAGGGTGAAAACTGGAATGCTTTGTGGGAAAGTAATTTTTCACCTGTTGTTGTAAGAGGGATGTGTACTGTTAAAGCGACATTTCACAAAGATTTGCCAATAACAGAGTACACTATTGTTATTGACCCGAAAATGGCCTTTGGTACCGGTCATCATCAGACAACCTCTCTTATGATAGACGCATTGCTTGATATTACCACAGAGGGTAAACGGGTTTTGGATATGGGTTGCGGAACAGGAATACTCGCAATTTTATGTGCCCTGAAAGGGGAGTGCAAAACTATTCACGCGGTTGATATAGATCCGGACGCAACCAACTCGGCAAAGGAAAATGTTACTGTTAATTGTGTCAAAGATAAAATAGAGGTTATAACAGGGGATGCATCCCTTATAAAAAAAGAGAGATACGACTTAATAATTGCAAATATTAACAAGAACATAGTAATTGCCGATATGAAGTCTTACGCTTTGGGGCTTGTAAGCTCAGGGTTGTTGTTACTGAGTGGTTTTTATTCAGGTGATGTTGTCGAAGTAGAGAGAGTTGCTGCCAATTGCGGGTTAAAAGTTCTTTCACAAAAAGAAAAGGATAACTGGGTGGTTTTGAAACTGCTTAAAAGTTAACTTTTTTTGTAAAAGGGTATTGCAAAAAAGATTTTTTGTTATACCTTTGCAGTCCTCAAAGAAGCGGGCATGGCGTAATTGGTAGCCGCGCCAGACTTAGGATCTGGTGCCGAGAG
>CAYGGD010000014.1:0-26468 GCA_964349315.1 uncultured Muribaculaceae bacterium | reverse complement strand
GGCATTTGTTTTTCCGAACATTAAGGCGAAGCTTTTTGAGGAATAAGACGAGCACTGTTCGACGACCAACGGGAGGAGTCGCGCAGTCCCGAAAAAAGCAAGCCGTATGGAGGGCAGCACAAAAAACATCAGCCACCGTTGGTGAACAGCAAACCAAAAACGCAGCCCCTCGGCAATATATCACAGATTTATAGGAACTAAGTTATAGTCCCCTCCGGAAAACTTATTATTTTTGTATAAATTAATTTACCGCAAAAAATAGTGAGAAAAAAGATTTTATTGTTACCTGTTTTGGTAATTATTTCGTTTACTGCAGCAATGGCACAGGAGATTAAAAGCGGCCTCATGGTAGTTGGCACCATTCATGGGGCACACACTATGAACCCATACTACTCATACGACTCCCTGTTTAATTTTATAGGAAAGTTCAACCCTGACATAATTGGGGTCGAAATTCGCAAAGAAGATATGGACAGCTCGGTAACATATCTTAAAAGCAACTATCCGTTTGAGATGTATGAAAGCATAAGCCGGTACCCCGAAAAAGTTGTTCTGGGTTTCGACTGGCTTGGCGACGATATTGCAGGCAAAGCAATACCAAGCAACTACTGGAAAGAGATCAGTACAGTTAAAAAATTAGAACAGCAGCTGTTTGCAGACACCGTAATGCTTCAGAAACTTGCTGTAATTGACATTATTAGGGACGAAAAAGTAAAAATGGTGTTAAACGCATCATTAGAACAACTTAACGATGGAAAATACGATTTAATTAATCGAATATATTACAGACAGTTAGAGCTGATGTTAAAAGATACAGAATATGCTCCCCTTACCGATTTTTACAAAAAAAGAGATGAAATGATAGCCGAAAATATTCTTGAAATAGTTAGGAATAACCCCGGCAAAAAGATGATTTTCCTGCTCGGTGCCGACCACCGAGATTTTACAGTTACCCAACTTAAATAATTACATAAATGATGAGACACAAAAACAGATTTATTCTGATGGCCTTAGCCCTGATTACGATTATAAGCATTATTGGTTGCACTAAAGATGACGGGAGGGATGACGATTTACTCGGCTCATCAAGACCCGATTACAACATGTTGTTCGATATTAAGTCGAATGGTTTGTACCTTACGGAGTGGAGCGGTATAGGCCCTTCTACTATTGTTTTGGTTGTGTTTGAGAGAGATTATTGCATCTTTTCGATATATAATTATTTGACCGGGGTAACTACTACCGACAAGTATTTTTACACGTTTGCGCATCCGGTTGCAACTTTTAACCCTGAGGATACAAGTAAAAGCGTTTTAAAGGGTACTACCAAGAGTGGCAGAGTTCTGGTTTCAGATGAGATGAATATTGTGGACGAAAAAACTGCTGCTGCTTTAATCAAAGTAACCAGATTAAAATAGGCACAAAGCTTTGAAGCCACAGAGAGATATTCCTGAGCGGTGCCCGCAAGGTTGCGCCGGATAAAATAAAAACCGTTCTACGCTTTAGCGTGCGCAATAACTAGTTCAACAGCCATTTCCATACGGGGATAATCTCTATGGTTTTTCCGTCAATAATCAGTTGATTTTCTGTGTCTCTGGTTATAATAACCAATCTGCTTGTATCTAAGACATTTAAAGTTTAAAGTATCCACACTATATTTACATAAAAAAAAATGAAAAGAAACTATTTTATCTTTCTGATGCTTATTATGGTATTTGCATGCAAACAAAAGCCACAAACTGTAATTGCCGAGTGGATTCCGTACGACGAGTCCAATGAGTTGGCAGAGAATGCAAATCACGAATCTGCAAGAATGCGGTTCAAGCTTATCCAGTCGCAGGTGCTGGATAAAAATGAGATGTGGAAAACTGTAGCCGATCAAATAAAAGATTTTTCTGAAGAGGATTATCAAACACTTTTTCCGCTCATTTACGAGCAGAGCATACCCACGGTGCAATCTCATATACAATCGGGCAAACTCACCTACGAAAAGCTGACGCAGTGGTTTCTGTACCGGATTGTCAAGTACGAAAACGACAAAAACACTATGCTGAATGCTATTGTTGCCATTAACCCCAATGCTGTTAAGGAGGCGCGAGAAAAGGACAAAAAGAGAGCTTCTGCAATACACCCAATTTATGGTATGCCGATTCTTGTGAAAGACAATATAAATGTTGGTGGAATGCCAACTACGGCAGGTACACATTTATTGAGAAACAATATTGCACCCGATGCATCTATTATTCTACAGATAAAGGAGAAAGGTGGTATTATCTTAGGTAAAACAAACCTAAGCGAGTGGGCTAATTATCTCTTTACCGGAGGCCCAAATGGCTTTAGCTCTGTAGGGGGTCAGACCCTAAATGCCTACGGGCGCAGAGTTTTTGATACCGGAGGTTCAAGCTCCGGCAGTGGTGTTTCTATGGCGGCCAATTATGCTATGGCGGCTATAGGCACTGAGACTTCGGGCTCAATTCTATCTCCCTCCGGCAAGAGCTCTCTTGTTGGTTTAAAGCCCACTGTCGGGCAACTGAGCACAAACGGAATTATTCCCCTGTCGAGCACTCTGGATACTCCTGGTCCAATGACAAGAAGCGTGGTTGACAACGCGATTATGTTCTCTGCAATGGGTGGCAACAACATTACTACAAGTGATTTAGAAACAGCTTCTTTGCAGGGATTGCGGTTCGGGGTTAATAAAAATTTATTGGCCGATTCTCTGTACAGGGCAACTGTGCATAAGATTGTCTCTTTGGGAGGTGTAGCAATAGAATTTGAACCGGTAACAATAAATTTTAGTGGGTTTGTTACTTTGCTTAGTGCCGATATGAAGGTTGATTTGCCCGGGTATCTCAATAAATATGCTGCAAAGGATATAACTGCGCGCAGCATCCAGGAGATAATCGAGTACAATAATCAAGATTCGTTGTTACGTATTCCCTATGGCCAGGCAATTTTTGAAGGAATGGCACTGGTTGACCTCACGCCGGAACAGTTGGCAGAGTTGAAAGCTCGGTTGAATAGTGAAGGGAGGCGTTTTTTTGAAACACCTATGGACAATTATCAACTAAATGCAATATTATCCATTGACAACTTAAATGCCAGCCATGCGGCAGCTGCAAACTTCCCTTGCATTACTGTTCCAATGGGTTACACAAAAGAGGGACAACCAATAGGAATAACATTTATCGCCCGGCCACATCAAGAAGAGTTACTGCTGAAAATAGCTTACGCTTTTGAACAAGCAACTAAAGCAAGAATTCCTGCATTATAAATTAAGCAATTCGAAATTCAAATAAATAATCAAATTATGAATAATTTAATGAAATTATCCGGTGTATTTTTAGTAATGCTTTTCTTAAGTATTACTGCATCGTGCAAAAAATCAGATTCAGGAACAGATCCCTTTAGCAATGGAGGAAAAGAGCGGAATATGATAGTTGTAATAAGTGATTTGCACATGGGTGCAGACCTTGCTTATGCCGAAATCAATAAAAACCTTGCCGATCTTGAGAAATTACTTTTACAAATAAAAGAGTCTCCTAATGTTAAAGAACTTGTAATTGCAGGAGATTTGCTTGACGAATGGTTTGTGCCGGCTCCACTTGACACTTATCAGGGAAAAGATCAGTCAGATTTTGTGCAACGTATAGCGGCAACCAATAAGGGTGTGTTTGACGCTTTAAACAGCATGATTCGTGAAAAGGAAATATTAGTGACATATGTTCCCGGAAACCACGACCTTATGATAACAGAAGAGAATGTAGAGCTGGTTTTGCCGGGTATCAATCAGGTACGGGATCCGGAACTGGGTCTGGGCACTTACTACCCTACTGGCTATCCGGAAATAGCAATTGAGCATGGGCACCGTTACAATTTCTTTTGTGCGCCTGACCCTATTTCAAATCAGGAAATAGCTCCGGGGACGATTGCTCCTCCCGGATATTTCTTTACAAGAATAGCTGCTCTTCATGTAGCACAGGGACTTCCTCCTGCCGGTGATGTCATTCCTGTGGTAACCCAAAATACTTCGGGAGATGTTAGTCAAAATTTATTATTTGAATATTGGAAATTATGGGAATGGTCTTTGAATTACCTTACTATCGAAAATAAGTTTGACGAAAAAATAATTACAACAAATGTTGATGGATTCACCGGAGCGTACTCAGTGAATGATCTGCTACCTTATCAGACAACTCCGGGAGGATTAATTGATGTATATCTTTACAAGGGTATTCAGGACACCTGGGATCAAAGACAAACGCACAACAGGGTGGCTGTGAATATTCCTGCCGAGCGTGCAATTGCCGGCGCTGCGTCTGCAGTGGAGTCGGATAATCAGGCCAAAGTTCAGTATTTTCTGAATCCGGATTCAGATGTCAGAATAGTAGTATTTGGACATACACATGTTCCTAAAATAGAATCGTCTGTTAACCATCTTGGACAAAAAACAGTTTATGCTAATTCAGGTACATGGATAGATCATAACACCCTCGATTCTAATGCAATGAACTTTGTAGTTATAACGCCGCAAAACAATAATGAATCATCTCAAACCTTAGTGAAACTTTTCAGTATAGATAATGGAAAAGTTGTCAAAATGGCTTCGGATTCATTAGTGCTATAACCAACATCTCAAAATCTTCGGTGGTGAGTTTGTGTTCTCTAGAGTAGGCACCTATGTGTGCTCCGAAAATCTCTATTTTACTAAATCCGAGCGATTTAAGCATCCAGGTTATTTCGCTCGGAACATAGTATCTCTCGTTGCAAACCAGTTTGTGCTCAACCCCGCTGTCGTCGGTAAAGGTGGTTGTATTGTGGTCTCTGAAAGTCATAAGGTCAAAGGTTTCGCTTTTGTAGGTTGCATTGCCCTCTACAGCCCCCTCTTCGTGAAATTCATTTACCGAGTGGTATAGCGGAAAGAGGCCATTGAGGGTAGTGAAAATAAAGGTCGATCTCTCTTTAAGAGCCCTTGCTACACTCTCCAGTATCTGAAAATTCATCTCGTCTGTTTCCATAAGTGAAAAACCGCCTTCGCAAAGCATAATGGCAGCATCAAACTCTCTGTTAAAAGGAAGGTTCCGTGCATCGTGCTGAATAAAGTTAATCTGTAGGTTGGCTGCTTTCGCATTAGCTCTTGCCTTGTTCAGCATAGCTTCGGAGAGGTCGACACCTGTAACGGAGTATCCTCTTTTAGTAAGTTCAATTGTGTGTCTGCCGGTACCGCAACCGACATCGAGTATCTTAAGGCTTTTGTTGTAATTGAGCTCTTTTTCTATAGAGTCACACTCCCCTATTGTGCCGTTGGTATATGACTCTTTTTCGTATTTATTAGCGTAGTTTTCGAAAAGCTGCTCGTACCATTGTTTTTGTTTCATGGCTAACTTTGATATTTGGTAAATTTGTACTGTTGCCTCAACTCCTGTTGCTGTTCGTGGGTAATTGAGTTAAAATAGGTTTTCCATCCGGGGCAGAAGTTTATGTGCCAGCGCCAGAAGCGTCCGAGAAGCGATTTGGGATTTTTGTCGTACCTTGCCCTCATAGGGCATTTAATGCATGTGTGTTCCATATGTTTTTGGTTAGGTGTTATGAAAAATATTCCTAATATTTTATCTGTAAGCCGAATAGCTTTGTCTGTTTTGCTGTTGTTCTTTTTTGGCAATGCTACAATCTTTTTCTCTATTTACATTGCGGCCGGCTTAACCGATGTGTTAGACGGTTTTATTGCCCGAAAATACAGGGTTGTGTCGGAGTTGGGGGCAAAGCTCGACTCTGCGGGCGATCTCTTTTTTTATGGTGTTCTTACGGCCTATTTAATTGTGGTACATCAAGAGTTTTTTTACTATTACCTCTGGTATTTAATTTTTATTGCAGCAGTTAGAATTATAAATATTATTACCGGTTTTGTTAAATATAAAAAGTTTATAGGTATTCACACTTATGCCAACAAATTAACGGGTTTTTTAATTTTTGCCTTGCCGATTGTTCTCTATTTCAACTTTTCAGTTGTTCTCAATATCTCTCTTATTATTGCCTCAATTGCTTCTGTAGAGGAGTTTCTTATTATTATCTCCGGGGCTGGAAGTGGGGTCGATTTAAACAAAAAGAGTATTTTGTAAAAGTACAAAAAAAAATCGCCCACAATTTCTGATGGGCGATTTTCATCTTTTATATAATTCTATATGCCTCCGTCTATTACCCACTCCTTGTTTGGGTTGTCGTTTCGTAAAGCGAGGTTGTGTTTTACAATTTTGCCGTTTGCCAGCTTCACTTCGTAAGGGACAAACACTCCGGGATACGAGCCCGATTTAAAAGAGCTGCCGAGTCTGATAAGCTTTACTCCGCGGTATCCTTGGAATATCTTATCAATGTCGTAATAGGTAAATGCCTCTTTTACAAACTCTTTTTCGTTACTCTCTACTGCACTGAAAATTATTCTGGCAGCCTCTTCGGGGGTTATTCCTGCAAATTTTCCGCTTCCTTTTATGCTTGCGTTTACATCTACCCACTCTCTACCCTCCGGTAAAAATGTTAATTGTGCCTGATTAACAGGAACATTATACTCTATACTTTTAATGTCAACAACCAGTACCTCGCGCGATTTATCCTTAACAAATATTTTCATGCTCTTAATTAGGTTTGTTTGTTTGTCAAAAACAATCTCGCGGCGTGTATCAGACTCTTCGATAGAGGTATTGCGAAGATAAGGGTTGGCAAAATCGCCTTTTGCACTTACCTGAGCTGTCATAATAATATCGTTCCCGGACTCTTTTACGGTGTATTTGGTGCCTTTATCTTCTGTTGCCACTTTTTCGTTAAGCAAGGTCATCTCGGGGTCGAGCAGTATTCTGAACCACTCTTCGAAATTGGCATTTCTGCCTCCTTTAACTCTTACGCTGTTATCGGGTGTCCACATATACTTGCTGTTACCGTTAAATACAACAGATCGCCAACCTTTGTCCAGGCGCCATTTCGGGGGATTATCACGGAGCACGGTTAGTGTGTGTTGTACCATCTGCCCGTTTATGTCGATAAAAGAGAAATTCTCTTTTGTATCGGTACGGACATCTATTTTCATAACCATACTACGAATGCTGCCTGCACTCAAGAGCGATTTGTCAATCAATTTTTCTGCTGCTCCAGCCTGTGCCGGGCTACCTATTAATAAAAAAGCGAGTGCAACTGCCGCTATTCCTGCAACCGATGCTGCTAATATTGATGCTCTATTTTTCATAGAAATAAATGCTTTAAAATGTTGTTTGTGTTTAACCTTTTTAAGGATATTGGTCTTGATGCTTTCGGGTGTCTTTGGATAAAGTTTGGGGGTCAATGCATAAATAACAGAATAGTACTCTCTGCAATCGCTGCATTCGGCCATGTGTTTCTCCATATCCTGCGGAATCTCTTTTCCGTAAAGGTGCTCTAGTTTGTCTGTAAATTCCTGGCAATTCATGTTAATTCCTCCTGCTGATTGATTTTAATTTTAACTTGTCTATTCCATACTTGAACCTCGACTTTACGGTTGAAACAGAAATACTCAGAATTTCGGCAATCTCTGTAAAGGCCAAGCCATTCACTGTGCGCATCAGTATAATGTCTGCTTGTTCTTCAGGTATAGATTCCATCATCTTTCTTATGCGTCGGTACTCTCTGGTGATTTCTTCCATTTCATCCTCTTCTGTTTCCATAACAACGGAGTCTAACGGTACTTCCCTGATTCTTTGCCTCTTTCTGAGATAATCAAGGCAACCGTTTGAAATACTCCGGTACAGATAGCTTTTCAGATTCTCTACATTTGAGAGGTCTGTTTTGCTGTCGTACATCTTGAGAAATATGTTCTGAACAATGTCTTGAGAATCGCTGAGAGAACCGGTGCGAAAGAAAGCGAACCGGAATAGACCATCTTGATGTTCACAAATTATTCGCTCCAATTCTTTTAGGTTCCTGTGTTCAAACATAAGCTTATCGTTTTTTTTGCTAGCTTTTGTATATAAGACAGAATAATGTGAAGAAAGACGTAATTTACTCAGCAATTTAATAAAAAACCGCCCATAAAATAGTGGACGGTTTATTTTTTTGCGGAGAGAGGGGGATTCGAACCCCCGATACCCTTTTGAGGTATACTCGCTTTCCAGGCGAGCCAGTTAAGCCACTCCTGCATCTCTCCATATTGGATTGATTTGCAAAGATATATTTTTCTGGAAACTTTTTAATAAAAATTTGGTTTATATTATAAACTTATTTATATTTGCACCGACAACCAAATTGTACTTGTAAAGCGAGTCTATTTTATGGTTGTTTTTTTAGAGCCCTTTGGTTTATGTTGTAAACTTATTTATTTAATAAAAGCACTATGGAAGAGAAAAAATTAACACAACAAGAGAGTCTGGATATAATTTCCAGAATGATTAATGAGACACGCAACAATCTGGAAAGAGGTGGCGGCAATATTTTTTTGCTTTGGGGCTATCTCTGGCTGTTTGTTTCGTTAGCAGTCTATTTTGTAATTTCTGCATCGGGCGATTACCGTGCACAGTGGCTGTGGTTTTTAATTCCGCTTATTGGATATCCCGGAATGACTCTGCTGCTTAAAAAGCGTACAGGTACAGCGGTTACATTTGCAAGCAGTTTTATTGCTAAAATTTGGATAGTAATTGGGGTTTGTGCTCTGTTGCTATCACTCTTTATGCTAATTAACCCCTTTGCATTTCCAATGCTGTTTGTAATGGCTTTGCTGATTAATGCCGGAGTTGCAATAAGTGGATTGGTAATTCGTTTTAAACCCGTTATTATTGCGGGCTTCAGTGGTATTATTCTTAGTTTTCTGTTACTTTTAATTGGTGGATTTGAGCAAATATTGGTATTTGCCGCGTTTTCGGTTGTAATGCTGATTATTCCGGGACATATTCTCAACATTTCAAGCAGAAAGCATAAAATTTAAGGTTATGTTTAAAGATTTAGATCCTTTACTACACTCCCAACTGCGGCTCTCGGTAATATCGCTGCTTATATCTCTGGAAAAGGCCGATTTTGTCTATTTAAGGGAAAAAACAGGGGCCACGGCAGGCAACCTAAGTGTACAGCTCGATAAGCTGAGCAATGCGGGGTATATTGAGGTTAAAAAGGGTTATAAGGGGAAAATGCCTCAAACTACATGCAAAATAACCGATACAGGGCGAGATGCTTTCGTAAAGTATGTTGAAGCTCTCAAAACCTATACCGGTTAATGCACTCAAAGGCGATATAATCAGAGTTTTTCGTAACTCTCAAGCTCTCTAAGGTCGGTGATAAGATCGTTGATATTTTTCCACAGTGACATAAATGCTCTGACACCAATAATAACTCCTATTGCCGCTCCGATTACCATAGCAAATATTATTTCCCGGCTCAGCATCTCTTGTTGAAAATAGGCAAGGGCAACGAGTACGGGAATTAATGTTATCATCCCTACAACAAATCGGGTTTGAGTTACCACTTTATAGCGCAGTGCTTTTTTTTGCAGTTCAATAATGGTGCAGGAGTCAAACTTCATTTGCTGCAGAAGAATCAGTTTGTAAAGCTGCCAAGCTCCGGCAAAAACAAAAACTGCCATGCACACAACTATGCTTTCGTTTTTAACTATCGACTGATCATTTACAAAAAGCATGATACCCAAAAAAGCGGTGTAGACAACAGAAATTGCAAAAAATACAAATTCAAATTTTTCCATTTTTGCAGTGGTAGAGGCGGTATTTCGACGAAGCATATTCATAGCGGTTTGTTTGTTTAAAATCTCATATTTTTCAACTCTCTTGGAGAGCTGCTGCCAGTTTTCTTTTAATTGTTCAAGATCCATTACTTACGATTTAATTATGAGACATTTGTTTTAACTTATCTTTAATTCTGAAAAGTTTAACAGCTACATTTGAGCGGGAAATTCCAACTATTTGAGAAATTTCATCATGAGATTTTTCTTCGATATAAAGCAGTATAATAGCTTTCTCTATTTTCTCGAGTTGATTTATCAATGTGTACAGCTCGCGGATTTTTGCAAGGTCGTACTCATCGGCAATTGCCTCAATATTTTGTGTAAGCGGTACTGCAAGGGGTTTCGATTTACTTTTTCTAAGGCAGCTAATACATGTATTAAGAGCTATCCGGTACACCCATGTTTGCTCTTTACACTCTCCGCGGAACTTTGGCCAGGCGCTCCACAAATTAATCACTACTTCTTGAAAAAGATCTTCGTGTGAATGATGGTTGGTTGAATAAACAAAACATATCTTGTAAATAATATTCTTGTTTTGTTCCAGTAATCTGAGAAAATCCTCTTTGTTTTTACTCATTGTGTTTAAACTTTTCAACCATATTAGTCGCAATATGCACCGAAATATTACAACTTAAACACAAATATTGCAAAAATTTTTCGTTCCGGCGCCCCCCCCCGCTATCTCTGAGTTCTAGTGCCAAAATGCAGAGGCTCAAATGGTTACAGCGTCTTGAGCTTTGGGTGTAAGTTGTTGAAACTCAGCGTTTTGGCACGCTAACTCTGAGATTGCCCCCTTTAGTGGGGGGCAGGTTTCGCAATTTTGCGGGTGTAAAATATGATTACCGGAGTAAGGTAATGTTTGCAATTACTGGGTTACATATATGCTTGAAAAACAGGTGAATTTAAAAGGCAAAATCGCGATTTATTTTTATATTCTAACACCGCTTGCCGGTGTCACCACATTTAGTGCATTTATTTGGCGGTTTGGAGGCAACCTATCTCTGAGTTGTAGTGCCAAAACGGTGTGGATCAGGTAATTATGGTGATTTGTGATTTTCGCTTAAATAGCACAGCATCAGCGTTTTGGCACGGAAACTCTGAGATTGTGGCACCATTGTTGATGGGGAAATATTTTCAAAAATCAAATATTGTAAACTATGTTAATTCGTTCACAAGACAAAAAAAGGATTGTAAAAGCATTGCACGTTTCTGTTGGTAATGAGGTTTCAAGCAAAACAAAACACATTTTTGCCGGTTTTGCAGGCAAAACATTTTTTCACGAAAACGAGATAAATATTGGCCAGTATCCAAGCGAAGAGGCGGCCTTTGCACAAATTGACAAAATGATTCAATATTTTGCGCAAAACCCCAACGGAGTTTACCAGATGGATTAAAAGGAGATTTTGCAGGTAATGCCGCCTGTGGTGAATCTGTACTCTTGAGTAGCAATCCCGGTAACAGGAATCTTAAGGTAAGGCTCGATGTGCAAGTTGAGCTTAGGGGTTATTCTCTGCTGATATCCAAAGAAGAGATTAACTCTGCCGGCAAATTCGAGCTCGTTGGAAGGATCCGGTGAAACCACCGATACTCTTTCGACAGCTTCGAGCTGGTAGGTGGTAATTGACTCCCCTGCCACTGAATATACCCTTTCGTTAAGCTCCTGACTGTACATAGTTGTTTTATAACTTTCGTTAAGGTAGGCAAGTGAGGAGAGGCCGGCACCTATATAGTAGCTTACCGATTTTTGAGAGAAAAATCTCCAAGAAATATTAAGTGGTATGTCGAGGTTAGTTAAGCTTGCCTTTGTATGTTCCGAAGGTACGGCCCCGTAGCGGTCGTACTTTTTAGTTTCTATATTTTGCTGCTCCAGCTGAACTCCGGTAGAGAAACTGAAGTTGTTGCCTAATGGAACATCAATATTCACTCCCCCGGCATAATTAAATGAAGAACCATCTAAGGTTGAACTAAATCCGGGAGATATATTTACACCAAACCGCACTCTTCTTTTATCCCTTGAAGAGGATTGATTGTCCGAAGAGGCATAGAGAGAGCTGCTCGGGAACAGGGGCATGAACGGTTTTTCCTGAACATCTGTAATTATGGTAGTTTGCTGTGTTGAGTCTTGAAGAGCTTCGGTTTTGGCAATCTGGGCCAAAAGGGGATCGGGTAGAGTAGTAAGTTGTGCCGGCTGCGTGGCAGGCTGTGTCTTGGGCTGAACGGGCAGTGCCTTGGGATCAGCGGGCTGAACGGGCTGTGTCTTGGGGTCAGCGGGCTGAACGGGCTCTATCTTGGTATCAGCAGGTCGTACCGGCTGTGTCTTGGTATCGGCAGGTTGCACAGGCTGTGTTTTGGGTTGCACCGGCTGTACCTTGGAATCAATGGGTTGTGATGGTTGTGCTCCCGGCTCTACTGGTTGTGCTCCGGGCTGTGCAGATGGCTGCTCTGCGGGCTCAGAGGGCTGTGGCCGGGCTGGCTGCACTTCGTTGAGGTCGCTGAGAATTTGGGTTGAGGTGTCGGCAGATGGGTAAATAAAGAGCGTAACCGAGATAAACAGAATCAGCACAGCTGCTGCTGCAGTAGCTGCATAGCGATAAAAAACCACACGTTTGCGTGCTTTATGTTGCTTAAAGCCTTCCCAGGCACCCGGAATGTAACCGGGGTAATCGTTCTGGCCGTCGGAATGTAAGCCCTGGCGGCCGGAGTGCATGCCTTGATCGGAGTGGGCAGGACTGCCGGGCAGAAACTTATTAAGGTGCTGCTCAACAGAGGCTTTGATGCTCTCGTCTATCAATTTATCTCTCTCTTTACCCATAATTGTATAACTCTCTCAGCTTGTGTTTTGCCCTTGTAAGGTATGTACGCGAAGTGCTCTCCGGAATTTTAAGTTTTTGTGAAATCTCCTGATGTGAGTACCCTTCGATTTCGTAAAGGCAAAAAATGGTTTTATGAATATGTGGCAGACAGTTGAGTAAAACAACAATGTCCTTTGTGTTAAGGTTGCTTAACGGCCCGGGAGAGGTGTCGCATAATACCGGGGGATTCTCCCTGCTAAAAACCCCTCGCTTTTGGTTTCTCCTAAAGCTGTCAACTGCCGTGTTAATGACAATCTTCCGCAACCAAGGCGTAAAAGGGTGACTGAGGTTGTATCTCTTTATTTGAGAGAATACTTTCATAAAGCTGTCGTTAACAATCTCTATGGCATCGTTACGATTGCTGCTGTACAAAAGGGCGACGCTCATCGCATAACCAAAATACTCTTTGTATAATAACTCCCGAGCTTTGTCGTCCTTTTGAATGCAACCCTCAATTACCTTTTGTAAGTTGTCGTAACTCTTGTCTGCCACACAATTCAGTATTGGTTGTTAAATCTTGCTTCGGTGTAAAATTAGTTTACCGATTTCAGTTTAACAACATATTTAACTATAGAGTATGGTAAAACTTCTGAGGATATTACATTTCTCTGAAGTAGTTCTTTTCTGGTTTTTTGTGGTATCACACACAAGCTGTTCTTAAAAGCAAGGGATGGAGCCATGTACAAGATTGCTTCCCCCCCTTGTTTCATCAGCAAAATTCCCTCTTCCAGTCCGGGAACCGCCTGCTGTCCGTTTAGGTAAACAAGAACATCTTCTTTGGCTGTGATAAGAGTGTTGTTGATATATTTTCTGGAGAAGTCAATAACTACGCCGCTGCCACCATACGGGGTATTACCGGTTCCGCTTATGCTGTCTACAAAGTAGAGGCCCGACTCCGTTTTGAGATAGTGCAAATAGTTGGCAGCCATATAGGTGTCAAGAGAGTCTTGAAGAATAGCGTTAATTTGTCCTTCGGTGTGAACTGCCACAACTTTTACATCAATTTTAAAGAGCGAATAGGCGTCAAAATCGGCACTTTTGTAGCTGCCGTAAGCAAGATACGAAGGCATAAAAAAGCGGTACTCCTCTCCCACTCTCATCATTCTAATGGCAAAGTCGAGCCCTTCGGGAATAATTGTGTATGAGAGCAGTTTAACCTTTGCCGGCTCTTTGTCCGGGAGGTTGTTAGTTTCGATTACTGTTCCGTCAAGGAGTGAAATTGTGTAGTAAAAGCTAACCACATCATTTGCGTTAAGCTCTGCTCCCGATTGCGTCTGCATCATAGGCATATAATAAAACCCTTTTGAGTGCTTTTGCGGATTTATGCCATTCTGCTCAAAATAGGTGTTGAGGCGCTCATCGTCCAGCTGTACCTGTTTGTCGTAGTCGGAATCTAATTTAAGACAAGAACTTGCTGCAAATGCAACTGTGAAAATAAGTAATAGCGATTTCAATTTAAAGTAGTTCATAATGTATGGATAATTATTGTTTGTTTATTCATTCTTATACCTCTCTTTACGAAACAAGCAACCAAAACGCTACAATTATTTTTACTATTTTTGCTTTATGAAAGATATAATCAAAAAACTGTTTCATCTGAGTATATACACCTCGCTACTGATAGGAGTGTTATCTATTATACCCATGGCTCTCACTTTTTGGCCGCTCAAAAACAGCTTTTATCTGCTGATGACCCTGGCTGCCGCGGTAAATTTTTTCATATTCTGGATTGTAAATATTGTACTGGTTTATCTTTTTCAACATAAAAAGAGCTCTCTGAACAACTACATACTTAGGATTTTCTTTAGCTTTCTCTTTAGTGTTTTGATTTCGGGCTCCTTTCTTGTTTTTCTGGAGCATTTAGGGCTTAAAGAGCTTTTTATAAACAATATCGATACACGATTAGGTGTTAAGATGAGTCTTCACAGGCCTTTTCTTATGGCTCTTGTAACCAACACCTTTGTTCTGATTATAATGGAACTGGTGATTTTAAATGAGAAAAAAGCTAAAATTGAGATTGAAAATGCCCATCTGAAGGCAGAAAGAACAGAGGCAATCAATATGCAGCTGAAACAGCACATTCACCCCCACTTTCTCTTTAATTCGTTAAGTATTCTTAAGTCGCTTATTAATGAGAATCCCGACCTGGCACAGGAGTATGTTATTAAGATGTCCGACTTTTTACGCCTGTCGGTAAGCTCCAACGACTCCAATGTGGTATCGCTGGCCGACGAGCTCAAGATGTGCGAAGATTATATTGCTATGCAGCAAATCCGCTTTGGTAATGCAATTGATGCCTCATTTGAGATTGACACCGAAACCGCCGCCAATGGGTTTGTCCCTGGTTTTTCACTTCAGTTGCTGCTCGAGAATGCAATAAAACACAATGCCTTTACCGAAAGCTCGCCTCTTATTATTAAGGTAACGGAACACGAGGGTTGGTTACGGGTTTCAAATAACATCCAAAAAAAGAGGGTTACCGAAGAAACTACCAAATACGGGCTTGCAAACCTCTCAAAGAGATATCAGATATTGTCCAAACACGATATTGTTGTACAGGAGAGCGACCACCATTTTATAGTATTTGTTAAAATACTTGGCAATGAAAATAGTAATAATTGAAGACGAGCAAATTACTGCTAAAGACCTCTCCGGCACAATTGTGAGGGCTCAGCCTGTTTCCGAAATTGTTGCTGTTTTAAGTTCGGTGCAGGAGTCAATAGCGTTTTTCAATAGCAACAACAGCCATATCGACCTCATATTCAGTGATATTCAGCTTGGCGATGGCTCAAGCTTCGAGATATTCAGTGCTGTTTCGGTTAATGCTCCTGTTATCTTTTGCACAGCCTACGACCATTACGCACTTAAGGCATTCAATATCAATAGTATCCATTATATGCTAAAACCCTTTAGCCTAAAAAGTGTAAAAGAGGCATTAAACAAATATAACGAACTCAAAGAGAATTTTTCTGGCGAAAAGAGCAAATACGAGGCAGTACTGGAGATGCTAAACAGAGGAGGCAGAGCAAGTTCGGTGCTTGTGTACCATCAGGATAAAATTTTACCGGTAAAAATAGAGACAATAGCTCTCTTTTTTCTCGACAGTGAAAAGATCCGCCTTATTACTCTCGACGGCAAAAGCTACCAGATAAATAAAACTCTCGACCAGCTTGAATCGCTTTGCGGAAACTCTTTCTTTAGGGTAAACAGGCAATTTCTTGTTAACAGGGCAGCGGTTAAAGAGAGTTCTCAATATTTCGGCCGTAAGCTTTCGGTAGGGCTAACCATCAGTTTTAACCAAAAAATTACAGTAAGCAAGACAAAAGTGGCCGCTTTCCTCGATTGGTTGGTGTCTGTTTAACCCTTTTTTTGGCATTTTCATCCCCTTTTTTGGCTGTTCCGGCCGATTCTTCCTTTTTGTAACTCCCGGCTCTTTATAGGTTTGCACAACTTTTAATATAATAATTGCAAACACTATGAAGGTTAGGTTCGTTATTCTTACACTCTTTATGAGCGTATCATTTATCTCATTGGCAACGGAAACACGGGCAAATGAGGATACTATCCGCCTCTCGCTTAATGGGGCTAAAGAGTATGCCATTCTGCACAATATAAATATTACCAACGCAGAGCTGGGTGTTATACAGGCACAGCATCAGCTGAGAGAGACCATAGCCCGGGGGCTTCCGCAGGTAGATGCCACTCTGGACTACTCCAACTTCTTCGGCTCATCTGCCGAATTGGAGTTAATGCCGGGAATGGAGATAAAATTCACACCAACAAGTAACGCTTCGTTAACTGTTTCTCAACTTATTTACAGCCGCTCTTACAGTGTTGGAGTGCAGATTGCCTCTTTGTACAAAAAGGTAATGGAGGCGTCGCAGCATAAAACAGAGCTGGAGATAAAATCGCAGGTAGCACAGGCATATCTGCTTTTGCTGGTTGCAGAGGAGTCGTCGCAGATATTGGCTGCAAACCTTAAAAATCTCGAAAAAATAGCTCTCCAGACAAAAACAATGGTAGAGTTCGGTGTCGCAGAGCAGGTAGACTACGATCAGCTACGGGTACAGATAGCTATGCTTGCCGACGCAGTGAGGTCGGCTGAAAGGCAGAGCGAACTGGCAATGAACATGCTCCGCTTACAGCTGGGAGTGAGTGCCTCTACTCCTCTTGCTCTAACCGATAATATAGAAACTATAGTTAAGAATGTCGATTTTCTTCACTCTTTAAACACACCTTTGACACACAGCGAAAACCCCGATTTCCGTCAGTTAGAACTGCAGTCGCAGATGGCCGACAAACAGGTGAAACTCGAAAAAGGGGCATATCACCCCACTGTTGCGGGTTTTTACAACTACACCGAAAAAATCTTAAAACCCGAATTTGATCTCACTCCAAAACATGTTATAGGGGTTAATGTTTCTGTGCCGATTTTTTCGTCGGGTGCACGAAGAGCAAAGGTTGCACAGGCGCGAAACAACAGCCAAGTAGTGCACAATCAAATTGATCTTCTTTCGCAGCAACTGAGCATACAGGAGAAACAACTGAAATTCAACCTTTCCACGGCTCTTGATCAATACCGCAGCCAGAGCGAAAACCTTGAGGTTGCGGGCAGGGTTTACGAAAGCATCAACAACAAATATAACCAGGGAGTGGTATCGAGCATGAACCTAGTAACAGCAAATAATAATCTGTTGCAGGCCCAAAACAGCTATATATCAGCTCTGCTTCAGCTTGCACAGGCACAGGTAGAGCTGGAAAAACTGCTCAACTTACTGTAAAATGGTACAAACAAAAAGAGAAATAAATAAAATGAAAAAGGAATTGAAGATTTTTTTAACGGTAACTGCTTCTGCCATTGTTCTGTTTGGCAGTTACTCATGCTCGGGAGATCAAAAAGAGAGCGATCAGCAGAGTGAAAGAGTTACGCAAGTAAAAACAATGGTTGCTGATTCGGGGCGGATAGTCCGTGAAATCAACTACACTGCCCATCTGGAGCCATTCCGTGAAGTGCACCTTGCCCCTGCCTCTCCGGGTCGGATAGATAAAATATTGGTAGAGCCGGGGCAGAGGGTTACCGAGGGTGCCGTTATTGCAATTATGGACCAGACACAGTACAACCAGGCGATGCTCCAGCTGAATAACCTCGAAGAGGATTACCGCAGGCTGGACACTCTTAGAAAGGTGGGGAGTGTTTCGGCACAGCAGTTCGACCAGTTAGCTACACAGTACCGTCTTGCCAAGTCGAATGTTCAGTTTTTACAGGAAAACACCCGCCTTCGCGCCCCTTTTACGGGTGTGGTATCGGGTAAATATTTTAACAATGGAGAGATGTTTTCAGGAGCTCCTAACACAGCTGCCGGCAAAGCGGCTGTGATATCCCTTATTCAGAGCGACCGGCTTAAGGCAACGGTAAATATCGCTGAGCGCTACTACCCATTTATCCACAATGGTATGGATGTGCGGGTCAGCGCAGATGTTATGCCTGACAAGTTTTTCTCCGGCAGGGTAAGTGCCATTTATCCACAGATTGATGCTGCAACCCGAACCTTTAAAGTTGAAATACTTATTCCCAATTCACAACAGCTTATGCGGCCGGGAATGTTTGCAAGGGCACTGTTTAACATTGGAGAGGAAAACACGGTTATGGTTCCCGCTTTGGCAGTACTTAAGCAGCAGGGGTCCAACGAACGCTACCTCTTTTTAGAGAAGAACGGCTATGCAAAAAGGGTCTCTGTGCAGATAGGCGACCGTAACGACGATATGGTTGAGGTTATTTCGGATACACCAATCGGCGGGCAACATGTAATAGTAGCAGGTCATGCTCGTATTGTAGATGGATCTGCCGTAAACATACAAAAATAATCAGATTACAGCTATGAGCATATTTAAAAGTGCAGTTAACAAGCCTATAACAACCCTGATGATATTTACGGGGGTGGTGGTTTTGGGAATCTTCTCCCTGATTAATATCCCGATTGACCTCTTTCCGGAGATGGATCCGCCCTATATATCGGTTATGACAACATACCCGGGTGCCAATGCTTCCGATGTGGAGACAAATGTTACCAGGATACTGGAAGACGGGTTTAACACAGTTAACAATATAAAACAGATTACTTCGGTTTCGAGCGATAATTTATCGGTTGTAAGTATTGAATTCGACTGGGGGAGTGATTTGAACGAGGCCTCTAACGAAGTAAGGGAGAGAATAGATTTAATTTACAGGAGTTTGCCCGAAGGGATCGACAGGCCAACCATTTTCAAGTTTAATATGAGCATGTTGCCCATTATCTTCTATGCAGTTACTGCCGAAGAGAGTTATCCCGGGCTGGACAAAATACTGGAAGAGCAGCTGGTTAACCCCCTAAATCGTATTGAGGGTGTGGGGTCGGTTAATGTTACAGGTGCTCCTAAAAGATATATATACATCGAGGCAGACCCCCTCAAGCTGCAGGGCTATAATCTTACCATTGAGCAGATTGCAGGCATTATTCAGGGCGAAAACCTGAATATGCCGTCGGGAAGTGTAAAAATGGGGATGATGGACTATCAGCTTAGAGTACAGGGCGAAATACAAGAGAGCAGAGAGCTTGAGCAGCTTGTGGTAGGCAATTATGGCGGTGCAGCCGTCTATTTGCGTGACGTGGCAACGGTAAGGGATACCATAAGAGATCTCTCGCTCGAAGAGAGGATTGACGGGAAAGAGGGGGTCCGCCTTTTTATTATGAAACAGTCGGGAGGCAATACTGTACAAATTGCAAAAGATATCAAAGCGGCGGTTGCAGAACTTAGCAAAAACCTCCCTCCCGATATTCAAATCAGAGAGCTTGCCGACACTTCGGAGTTTATCGAAAATTCCGTGAACAACCTCCAAAACACCATTTTTTGGGCTATCTTCTTTGTAATACTGGTTGTTATGTTTTTCTTGGGTAATTGGCGTGCTACAATGATTGTAGCGGTTACCATTCCGGTATCGCTGATTGTGGCCTTTATTTACCTGTACATGACGGGAAGCTCTCTTAATATTATCTCACTTGCCTCAATATCCATAGCTCTTGGTATGGTGGTTGACGACGCCATTGTGGTGCTCGAAAACATAACCCGCCATGTTCAAAGGGGTACTAGTGTACGAGAGGCAGCTATATATGCCACCAACGAAGTGTGGCTTTCGGTTGTGGTAACTACAATGGTTATTGTAGCGGTATTCTTCCCGCTAACCCTTTTAGGGGGGATGACAGGGGTTTTGTTCAAGCAATTGGGATGGATTGTTACAATAACCGTGGTTACCTCTTCACTTGCAGCCATAACCCTTACTCCGGTACTTACCACTTTGCTGCTCAACGGAAAGAGGTCAAATAAGCCGAAGAAAGAGAAAAAACCTTTTGCCGAGCCGTTTTTACGGTGGATGGAGAATTTTTACGAAAAGAGTCTGACCGTTGCTCTGGCAAACAAAAAAAAGGTTATACTGGTTTCTGTTATGATTTTTGCCGGCTCGCTGTTACTGACAAGTTTGATCAGTGCCGAGTTTATCCCGGAAACCGATCAGGGTCAGATCTCCGCTTCCATAGAGCTTACAAACGGGTTAAGGGTAGAGGAGACAATCAAGGTTACACGGCAGATAGAAGAGATAATCCGGGGCGGGTTTCCTGAGGTAGAGCTATCATCTTCGTCGTCGGGCGCCGACGAAGATGGCGGTATGATGTCGTTGTTCTCTACAACAGGCTCAAATATAATTTCACTTACTTTGCGCCTCTCACCGGCTCCTGAGCGAGAGCGTTCGGTGTGGCAAATTGCGCAGCTTCTTCGCGAAGAGCTTGACAGAATACCGGAGATTGCCGAATACTCCCTTAGTGCCGGAAGCGGTATGATGGGAGGTGGCTCGACAGTAGATGTAGAAGTTTACGGTTACGATTTTAACACCACTACCCTTTTTGCGCACCAACTGCGCGAACAGATTGCCTCAGTAAAAGGCGCAGCAGATGTACAGGTAAGCCGAAAAGATGACAAACCGGAGCTACAGCTGGTTCTGGACAAGGAAAAGCTTGCTCAAAACGCGCTCAATACAGCTATGGTGGCCTCGGCTCTGCGAAACAGGGTAACCGGAATAACCGCCTCTTCGCTCAGAGAAGATGGTGACGAGTACGACATTGTGGTTCGTTATCAAGAAGAGTATCGCAGTTCAATTTCACAACTGGAGGCGTTTACCATTGTAAATCAGTTGGGACAAAAGGTTATGCTGGGCGAAGTGGGTAGCATAGAGGAGTTTTTCAGCCCGCCGAATATTCAGAGAAAAGGGAGAGAGAGAATGGTAACGGTATCGGCCTCTCCATCGGGAATATCACTTGGCGACCTGGCTGCCGAAATTGAGACTATTATCGGCTCTTCAGATATACCTGCAGGGGTAACTATCAACATTGGAGGCGATTACGAAGAGATGGCAGACTCATTTGCCGATCTCGGACTTCTCTTGATAATCAGCGTAATACTAGTATTTCTGGTAATGGCTTCGCAGTTCGAGAGTTTTGCAGTACCTCTGGTTATAATGTTCTCGATACCATTCTCATTTACAGGAGTTATTTTAGCCCTGTTAATAACAAACACCACTTTGAGTGTTATTGCGGGAATTGGTGCTGTATTACTAATAGGTATTGTTGTTAAAAACGGAATTGTGCTTGTCGATTATATTAATCTTATGCGCGACAGGGGTTATCCACTGAACAGTGCCATTACTCATGCCTGTAAGTTGCGTTTGCGTCCGGTTTTAATGACAGCAATGACAACTATTCTGGCAATGATACCTATGGCTTTAAGTACGGGGGAGGGATCAGAAATATGGACCCCAATGGGAATCACCCTTATTGGAGGTTTGCTCTTCTCTACTTTGGTAACCCTTATACTTATTCCGGTTATCTATGGCATAGTTTCACGGCGCGGAGAGAGAGATAAAATAGGAAAAGTGCGCAGCAGGTTTAATTTTTTAACTAATTAATTTTGGAATGAAATCAGTAATGATAATATTTAACCAGTCTGCCGGAGAAAAGGTAGAATTTATTCTGGATAACCTTAAAATTAAGGGCTACACAATGTGGGGCGAAGTTCAGGGACGGGGGTCAGATACAGGTGAACCGCGAAAAGGGACACATACCTGGCCCGAAATGAATTCGGCGATTATGACAGTAATTCCCGACGATTTAGTAGATTTGCTGTTAGATTGCGTAAAAAAACTTGACGACATTAATCACGAGGTTGGAGTGAGAGCTTTTGTGTGGGATATTTGTAAATCTTACTAAATGAAAAAAGAACTTTTTGTTAACCCCCGTTTTAATCACCTGAAATCATTCACAGAGCAGCTTCCGGAGAATTTCGACAACAGTGGAAATACTATTTTCAGCGGCCGAAACATTGTTAAAGAGTATGAGATAAATGGAGAGCACCTCGTAGTAAAATCCTTTGGCCGGGTAAATGCTGTTAACAAGTTTATTTATGCTCATTTCAGAAAATCAAAGGCAGCCCGCTCGTATTTATATTCGATGCACCTGATAAACAACGGCTTCGGTTCGCCGGAGCCTGTTGGATACATCAACTGCTACGATGGGCAAGTGTTAAAGAGCAGCTATTACATATGCTGCTTTACCGATGATAATGCCGTTGAAGCTCTCTTCCACTTACCTCAGGAAAAGGCCGAAGAGGCAGTGAGGGCTTTAGCCCGTTTTTCGCACAAACTGCATAAAAAGGGTATCTATCACAGAGATTTTAACAACACCAACATACTTTTTAATAACAATAACTCCTCTTACACTTTTTCTCTTATAGATAACAACCGTATGAGGTTTGGCCGCTATTGCTATAAAAGGGGCATTAAACATATGCAAAGAATCACTATTCCCGACCATCTGCTGGCTCACTTTGCAATGGAGTACTCTGCTCTATCCAATAAAAACAGCAACAGGGTCCTTAATGATATGCTCAGGAGCAGAGCTGCTTTTAAAAGAAAAAGAGAGAGAAAAGAGAGGTTTAAAAAATTGCTTAAACTGATATGATAAACCAGATTGCTCTTACATTTATCTTTTTGGTGGCAATTGTTCTGGTGCTTGCCTTTACCGAACTTGTCTATCGCCGCCTGGGAATAAGTGGCGAACTCACGCGGAAATTTGCACACATCAGTGCAACCCTGTCTACAGTCACATTTCCCTTTCTCTTTACCAGCCACTGGTATGTTCTGGTTCTTGCCCTCTTCTTTTTTGTTTTGCTGTTTGTAAGCAGGCACGGCACCCAGTTGCGCTCTATTCACGACATAGCGCGAAAATCGGTAGGAAGCTACCTTCTACCCCTCTCTATATACATAACTTTTTTAATTTCGTACCGGATGGAGAGCCGGCTTTTTTACATTTTACCCATAACCATTCTTGCAATTTGCGATCCGGTAGCCGGCATAATGGGTATGAACATCAAAAAGAACAATAGCTCAGTAGTTATCTTTGGTCGAAAACTCTCCAAAACCTGGCTTGGTAGCGGCTCTTTTTTTGTATCTGCCTTTTTTATAAGTGTAGTCTCTCTCTACTTTTACAGGGGTCTCTTCGATCTTAAAACTTTTTGGCTCTCGGTGGGGATAGCCCTTGCCAGCAGTAGTGTCGAGCTGTTTAGTTACAGGGGAAACGATAATTTACTTATACCCTTGAGCGTTATATTAATGCTGGTTTTGTTTCTTTAGTGATATAAATTTTCCATATTTGTATTCAGATGAAGATAGTGTTCAATATTCCGAACCTTTTGAGCTTCTACCGCATTCTGGCTTTTCCGTTCCTTTTGTGGTTTGTTATTGCGGGAAAAGAGACTCTGTTTGCCATTTTTTTGGTTATAAACCTCCTTACCGATGTTGCAGACGGGTACATAGCCCGGAGGTTTAATATGACCACCGAATTTGGGGCTCGGCTCGATTCTATAGCCGATATTCTTACATATCTCCTTGCTTTTGCCGGTATTTACGCCTTTAAGCTAAACGATTTTATGCCACACATAAGCAGTTTTTTGATATTTGTGGCTCTCAATGTTGTCTCTATTCTCCTATCAATTATTAAATTCGGTCGATTCCCCAGTTTTCACCTCTATTCAACAAAATCGGGAGGGTACATTCAAGGGGCTTTCTTCATTTTTCTTTTTACCATAGGGTTTATTACTCCTTTCTACTATTTCATGATTGCGTGGGGCATTCTTGCGGCGTTGGAACATATATCTATTCAACTAATTATACCGCAGATGCGCTCTAATGTAAAGGGGCTCTACTGGGTGTTAAAAGAGAAGGAAAACAAAAAATGACTTTTCATTCACTATTCGAACTTAACTACCTGTGGCTTCCTCTAATCGGCTTTATTGTAGGCTTTTGCGGAGCTGTTATCGGTGGTGGAGGAGGCTTCTTCTTTCTCCCGGTACTTATTCTCCTCTTTGATGTACCGGCTCAGGTTGCTGTTCCCACATCGCTTGCCGCAACAATTCCGGTGTGCATTGCCGGATCGGTGGCGCATCATCGTAAAAACAACCTCCACCTGCCCACCGGTATTATCTTTGCCGTGGCCGGTGTTTTCGGAGCAATGTCCGGAGCAGGTATTACAAGTTTAATAACCGAAACGCAGCTTCAGATAAGTTTTGGGGTTTACTCAATTCTAATGGCTCTGCAGATGCTGTTCGGGCTATGGAAAGAGAACAGAGCAAAAACAAAGGGAAAACGGCTTAAGCCCTTGAAAAAAAGCACTCTCTACCTGCGAGGGTCTCTATACGGGTTTTTAGGTGGTATTATAACAGGCACATTCGGCACCAGCGGAATAGCCCCCGTAATGGCGGGAATGTTCTCTTTACGAATGCCACTTAAACTTGTTATTGGCACCTCATTAATAGTTGTTTGCGCAAACACCCTCTCTGCACTGGGTGCTCACTTTATGGTTGGCGAAATAGATCTGACCCTGGTTTACTTCCTTACTGTAGGTACAATTATTGGAGCTCTTACCGGGCCAGTTGTTTTAGCTGGGGTTAAGTTAGACAACGCCGAAAGTCCGGTACGCAAGTGGTTTGCCCTGGCTATGATAGCATTTGGGGTGGTAATGATAGTAACTAAATAAAAATGGAAAATCTGATAATTAAAAGCATCTATTCAATTATCCTCCTCTTTTTTCTTGTTGGAGGTGTGGGTTTCTATTTTATAAATAAAAAGAAAGATGCAAAAACTGCCCGCAATAACCGCGTTAAGCTCTTTACCTACTTTGCAATTATCAATATTATCTTTTTCTCCATCACTCTTAACCCACTTTTTTTCAGAGCTCTTTCGGTGCTGATAGCAATAGCCGGCGCCTTTGAGCTGATACGACTGTTCCGTGAATCACACTTTAAACACCGCAACTTCTTTTATCCCGCCCTTCTTCTTTACCTTTTTATAGCTCTTCACTTCTGGCGTTTTTCATTATTACCTGCCGGTGTAATTCTCTTCACTTTTATTGTGCTCTCTGCATTTGACAGTTTCAGCCAAATTAGCGGACAGTTGTGGGGTTCGCATAAGATATTCCCTAAAATCAGCCCGAATAAAACAATAGAGGGAGCTGCCGGCGGCGCCATAATGGCTATGTTTACCGGCTTTCTTTTACGCTCACTGTTTACAATCCCGGGCACCTCCTCATCGCTTCACTACATTCTGCTTGCAGCACTCATCTCACTGTTTGCCCTTATAGGTGACTTTTTGGCCTCATACTTTAAGCGCAAATACCAGGTAAAAGACTACAGCAACCTTATTCCCGGCCATGGCGGCATCCTCGACCGCTTCGACAGCCTAATCACCGCCGGCGCCCTCACCTCAATGCTCGCAATCTCAATGTTTACGTAAATAGGGGTCAGTTCTCCATTTCCACATCGCCGCAATCTCACTGTTTTCGTAAATGGGGGTCAGACCCCAAATAATTTTTAATATATTTGTGTGATTTTAAATTTAATTGCTATGATTAACGATGGTGTAAAAAAGATTTGCTGCATTGGGGCGGGATATGTAGGGGGCCCTACAATGTCTGTTATTGCTAAAATGTGTAAGGATATTAAGGTTACCGTTGTTGATGTGAACAAGCAAAAGATTGCGGCGTGGAACGGTGATAATCTCGATAACCTTCCGGTTTATGAAAAGGGGCTTAAAGAGATTGTAGAGGAGAGAAGAGGCAAAAATCTCTTTTTTTCTGAAGATATTGATAATGCTATTGCAGAGGCGCAAATGGTGTTTATCTCAGTAAATACTCCTACCAAAACATACGGGCAGGGAAAGGGAATGGCTGCCGACCTTAAGTATATAGAGTTGTGTGCAAGAAAAATTGCCGAGGTGGCTACAGAGAGCAAAATTGTGGTAGAAAAATCGACAATTCCGGTTCGTACTGCTCAAACAATTAAGCAGATACTCGACAGCACCGCAAATGGTATAAAATTTCAGATTCTCTCTAATCCCGAATTTCTGGCAGAGGGTACTGCGGTTGATGATTTAATGTATCCGGACAGAGTTTTGATAGGTGGCGAGGAGAGCGAAGAGGGTGCGGCCGCAATAGAGGCACTTGCTCAGATATATGCCCGATGGGTACCGCAAGAGAAAATTATAAGGACAAATGTGTGGAGCAGCGAGTTGTCAAAACTAACTGCAAATGCTTTTCTGGCTCAAAGAATATCGTCGATTAATGCTATTTCGGCGTTATGCGAAAAAACAGGTGCTAATGTAGAGGAGGTTGCAAGAGCTATCGGAATGGATAACCGCATCGGCTCTAAGTTTCTAAAGCCATCGGTAGGTTTCGGTGGTTCGTGCTTTAAAAAGGATATCCTTAATTTAGTTTATATAAGCAGGACTCTTG
>CAYGGD010000013.1:0-26519 GCA_964349315.1 uncultured Muribaculaceae bacterium | reverse complement strand
TATATATTTGCACTTTATTTAACAGTTATGGGTATTCGAAAGAAAATCTTTCTTGGTTTTGTTGTGATAGGTTCTATATTATTCTTATCCAGCATAATAGCTGTGTTCGAATTTAATAGAATGAAGAACTCAGTCACAGGGTTGATGAATGCAAACATAAACAGCATTAATACCTCCCGTATGTTAATGGAGTTAACCGACGAATACAACTTTATACTCCTTAGCCGTGCAATAATCGACTCTTCTTTAACTTCTGCCGAAATGTTATATGACGACAGATTCGACTCCTACATAGCAAAAATTAAAAGCAATTTTATTTCTGAGGAGGAGTCATCTGTTGCTGACTCTCTCGCGTTATCGTACTCTAAATACCTCTCGGTTATAAGTCATACCCGAAGGATAATGGCTATGGATATTGAGAGCCGCAAAGAGTGGTACGAATCTGAACTTAAGCCGGTTTATAACGATCTCAGGCATTACAGAAAGCTGCTCGGAGAGCTTACCCACAGTGCTCTATCAGACAATACAACCGAATTACAGGAGGGTTATTACAGAAGTATTATGCCGGGGATTATTGCGGTTGGAGCCGGGATTGTACTTGTTCTTCTGTTTAACTATTTTATCAATTTATATTTTATTTCACCTGTTCTTCAGATATCGAGAGGTATAAAAAACTACCGGGATTTTCGAAAAAGCTACACTGTACAGCTCGATAATGACGATGAACTTCAGGAGATCAACAACGAAGTAAAGAGCATTATAGAAGAGAATAAAAAGCTTAACAGCAGACTATGAACTTAAAGGTTGTAACCAGAAACATTGGGATTGCCCTGTTGCTGAATGCTCTTTTTATGTATTTTTCAGCGATTGTATCTGCAATTTACAACTTCGATGCCTCCTTTTCGCCCTTATTGCTGAGTGCAATTATTACATCTGTGGCAGGAAGCTTTCCGCTAATTTTCGTAACAAAATTTTATGAGATAAATATAAAGGAGGGCTTTACTATTATTGTTTTTGCCTGGATCCTGTCTTGTTTGTTTGGTATGTTGCCATATGTTCTGTATGGCGGAGAGTTCAGCATTATAGACTCTTGGTTCGAAAGTGTGTCAGGTTATACAACAACAGGAGCAACAACCCTAATCAATATTGAGAATGTACCAAAAGGGCTGCTATTCTGGCGCTCTTCTACACACTGGCTGGGAGGTTTGGGAGTTGTTCTCTTTATGCTGCTTGTTCTTCCCTCGGTAAGCACATTCCGAATGCGTCTTTCAAAAATGGAGATCTCATCTTTATCTAAAGAGAACTTCCGTTATAAAGCCAACCACACAATAAGAATAATCTCATCGGTTTACCTTGGGCTTACAATATCAGAAACTCTTTTGCTGATGATTGCAGGAATGGATTTATTCGATGCAGTAAATCACTCATTCAGTACTGTGTCAACAGGAGGTTTCAGCACCAAAAATTTGTCAATAATGCATTACGATTCTTTTAAAATTGAATTAGTAATAATGCTGTTTATGGTTTTATCGGGAATACACTTTGGCCTTCTTTATTCCGTTCTGGAGGGTAAACCCGGGAATCTGTTCCGATCTCCTATCGTCAGGTTTTATCTCGCCTCATTAGCTGTCGGTGGGACACTCATTTCTCTTAACATCTTTTTTTCTGATGCTGCCGATACAATAGGTACAGCTTTAAGAGAGGGGTTTTTTCAGGTAATATCCATCGGAACAACTACAGGTTTTGCAACAGCCAACTCTGCAGTGTGGCCCTCTTTTTCAATATTGCTCTTAATATACTTCAGTTTTCAGTGTGCCTGTTCCGGATCTACTACAGGCGGGCTCAAGTCAGACCGAATCTACATCTTTTTTACTTCAATAAAAGCACAGCTGCGTAAACAGATTCACCCTAATGCCGTTGTCTCAATAAAAATAAATAACCACACACTGGATAAGGATATTGTCTATTCTGTAAATCTCTTCATTGCACTCTATATCTTTATTGTTTTTCTTGTCACCCTTTTACTTTCACTGATGGGAATAAATATCGAAGATGCAGCAACAGCTTCAGTAGCATCGATGGGTAATGTTGGTCCCGGTTTCGGAAGTGTGGGATCATTGGGGAACTATTCGCATTTTCCTGTGATGGCCAAATTATTACTAAGCATTCAGATGTTACTCGGGCGTCTTGAAATTTATTCATTAATGCTCATTTTTGTTCTATATCGCTGGAGGTAAGTGAAATATGTCAATACATCAGTATATCGTAAATAAACTTATTGAGGGTCTTGGATTTGCTCCAACTGAGTGTCAGAAAAAACTATTCAGTGAATTATCAGATTTTATTTCTCCCGGGTATTCTGATGGGGATATTATGGTAATTAACGGTTATGCAGGAACCGGAAAAACTTCTGCTGTCAACTCACTGGTAAGGTTTTTAAGCGAATCGGCTACTAATCATATATTACTTGCACCAACCGGAAGGGCTGCAAAAGTGCTTTCCGGTTACTGTAACCGAAAGGCTTATACTGTTCATAAGCAGATATACCGGCAAAAGTCGATGAGAGATGGAGTAGGACAATTTGCTCTCGATATTAATAAAAACAAAGAGACTATTTTTATAGTAGATGAGGCATCTCTGATCTCTGCCGGATATGGTGATTCCGGAATTTTTGGAAGTGGTAGCTTGCTGGACGATTTAATCGAGTATGTAAGATCTAACATTGGAAACAAACTCATTTTAATTGGTGATACTGCACAATTGCCACCTGTAGGTGAGGAACTCTCGAAAGCTCTGGATACAGGTTTTCTTGAGAGTTACGGAACGGTTAAATATTCGCATTTGAAAAGTGTAGTCCGTCAGGAGCAGAGTTCTGGGATATTGTATAATGCAACTGTTATAAGAGAGATAATAGAGCAGGGGAGAGGAGATGTTCCCTCATTTGATGTAGATCTGTTTCCGGATACAGACTCTATAACGGGGAGTGATCTTATAGAGACTATATTGTCTTCTTACGATAAGTACGGCAGTGATCAAACAGTTGTTCTTTGCCGCTCCAATAAAAGAGCCAACAGATATAACCAGGGGATTCGATCATCGATACTTTTCAGGGATGAGAGACTCGGAAGAGGAGATAAGCTAATGGTTGTAAAAAATTGCTATCAGTTTTTAGATGATATCGATGAACTCGACTTTATTGCTAATGGTGATGTAGCTGAACTTGTCAATATTTCCGGGTACGAGCAAAGGTATGGCCTTGATTTTGCCCAGGCAACACTCAGATTCCCTGATTATAATGATGTTGAGATAGATGCCAAGATTATTCTGGATACTTTGGTAAGTGAAACAGCAAGCTTAAATCAGGAGCAGCAGAAGCGTCTTTTTATGGAGATAATGGAAGATTATTCTCATATTAAAGTAAAAAGAAAAAGAGTAGCAGCTGTAAGGGAGGATAAATACTATAATGCTCTTCAGATTAAATATGCAAATGCAATAACATGCCATAAATCTCAGGGAGGGCAGTGGAGTGTCGTTTTTATTGATAACCCTTTCTGGAAAGAGCAAATAACAACTGATGATCTTAAATGGCTCTATACTGCTATAACCCGTGCAGTAAATAAAGTTTATTTTGTTAATTTTGACAAACGATTTTTTGTCAAATAGTTAACCAAATACTTATGAAAATTACTTTACTTAAGAGAACTCTGGCACTTTTTGCCATTTTCATGCTTTTTTATCCGGATTTGCAATCGCAATCTCCTACAACACCACTTCCCTCTCCTTATTCATGGAAAGATAAGGATAACGTAATTCTTGTAATGCAAAAAGATAGGGAAAGACTCTTTTTTGAGTATAACATCAAGAGTGAGTTAATGAAAGAGGTTGACTTATCTAAGGATCCGGTGACAGACCCTTATGTTGTTATGAGAGATGGGGATATATTTTTAATATATCCGGACAAAAGTGAGAGGCGCCTCACTTCGGATAAATCTGTTGAGAAAAATCCGACACTCTCTCCCGATTTTAAAAATGTTGCATTTACCAGAGATAATGATTTGTACTCTGTTAATGTTGACAACGGTATTGAAACGAGGTACACCTATGACGGGTCGGATCTGATTCTGAACGGAAGAGCTTCATGGGTATATTTCGAAGAGATTTTTGGCCGGGCCAGTCAGTACAGAGCTTTCTGGTGGTCGCCCGATGGTCAGCGTCTTGCTTTTTACAGATTTGATGATTCAAGAATTCCTATGTTCCCGATTTACGATGCATCGGGGCAGTACGGATCTATTAATGAAACGCGATACCCGAAAGCAGGAGAGAGTAATCCCGGAGTTAAGCTTGGATTTGTATCTGTTAATGGAGGTAAAATCCAGTGGGCTGATTTTGAGGATAACGAAGATCAGTATTTTGGAACTCCGTACTGGAATTCTAATGGAGCAAACATAATGGTTCAGTGGATGGACCGTGATCAAAGCAATTTTGTGCTTTACGACGTAAACTCTTATGATGGAACAAAAAGACCTATTTACACCGAATACCAAAAGACCTGGATAGACTGGATTAATGATATCAAGTTTGGGAAGAACGGCTTTTATTTTGTCAGAGACTTTGAATTATGGGAGCATATCTATTTTCAGAGTTATGATGGTAAAACTCTGGAGCGTCTTACTAACGGAATGAACTGGGGTATCAGGATAATCGATTTAGATGAGAAAAACTCCTCAATCCATTTTTCTGCAAGGCGGGAAACTTCTTTAAGAACCGATATTTACAAACTTTCGTGGAGCAATAAAGGCAAAGAGATTAAAAGAGTCTCTTCGGGGGAGTTCAATTATACAATGCCGATACTCTCTCCTGATAAAAAGAATATTGTTGCTATAAGTTCAAATATTACCACTCCGCCTCGTTTGGTACTTCTCTCTTCGGAGAGGCGTGCTGCAGTAAAAGAGGGTGAATACCGAATGATTTCAGATAGTAAATCAGAAGAGTTTGACCTGGCTGCTCTGTCGTTACCTAAGTTTATTTCGGTAACAACTCCTGAGGGGTATACATTGCCGGGAACAATTGTTTATCCCGCTAACTTTGACAAATCAAAGAAATATCCCGTTATTTTTTACATTTACGGTGGTCCAAACTCCACCTATGTAATGGACACATGGAGAAGTCAAAACAGAATCGGTAAACTGATGTCAGAAGAGGGGATAATTCAAGTCTCAGTTGATAACAGAGCTTCCGGCCATTTTGGCAAAGAGGGCATCAATTATATTCACAGAAATTTGGGACACTACGAGTTGATCGATTATATTCAGTGGGCTAAGTATCTTAAATCACTTCAGTTTGTTGATGCAGAAAAAATTGGAATAATCGGATTCAGCTATGGAGGAACAATGACTATGCTTGCGCTTACAGAGGGACACGAACACTTTAAATATGGAGTTGCCGGGGCAGGTGTCTACGACTGGTTATTGTACGATACGCACTATACAGAAAGATATATGGACCACCCGGAAAATAATGAGGAGGGCTATGCAAAAAGTGCTGCAATAAATAAAGCAGCATTGTACAAAAGTGAGCAGGGATCAAGAGTTTTAATAACACATGGAATAGCTGACGATAATGTTCACCTCCAAAATAGTATTCAGATGATTGAGGCGTTACAGAAAGAGGGGAAGCAGTTCGATTTAATGCTCTATCCGGGTTCTCTTCACGGATACAGAGGGTATCAGGGGCTGCATTCAGAGGAGCTTATACTGAGTTTTTGGAGAAAATATCTGCTGAATAAATGATAAACAAGAAGTTGCAGACGCAACTTCTTGTTAACTACCACTGTATGCTTAAACTTATTAACCAAAACTTATTTAAGGAGTGGCAGCGAGTTTAGTAATTAATAGCCAGTAGCATAATGAGATTGTAAATATCCCAATCTGATGCTAGTGTAGTATTGTTTGCTTTGTCGGCTAATATATCTGTCGATTTTACCATCTCTTTTTTGTCAATCGAAAAATTATCGGCAACTAGGTTTGTGACTGCCATTTGAGAGTTGATGCTATAAGTGTCATATGTTTGCTCAGCTCTATCTTGAATATTAAAGGAGATATTTGATGTAGAGTAGTCGAAGTACCATTTGTTATTATACTCTCTGTAGCTTACCACATAAGTTGCCTCTACCATTCTGATATCTGAGTTCCTTGGCTTTTTGGACACAAATTTACCATACGACCAGCTGTCATTTTCGATATTCATAGAGTATTCAATTCGTCCAATTGCAAGACTCTCTTTGTCAATAAAGATCTTACCTCTGAAAAGGTTTCTCTCAGTTCCTGGTTTTTGATTAAAACTTACTACATAAAATTCTTTGCCGTGCAGCATTTGAGACTCTTCGTATTCAAAGTTGTAATAGTCACTAACTTGATAAGGAAGACAGCCAAGAAATGGATTCTTAACCACGTCAAGTTCAATAGCTGATACAGGTCCTCCCTGAAGTTTTACATTAAAAGGGATGTTATTGTTGTGATAGTTGTTTCCTCTTAGATCTCTTATTGCTATACGATCTTTTTGTTGTCTTGTGTAAGAGATTTTTTCTATATCAAGAACAGCTTCGTTTACTGAGATAGCTTCATGATTTTTAAGAACCCTCTCTTTGTAAAAAGCGTTCATGTAGTTATCTGTGGTGGAATAGTTGACTGATATTTTTGAAAGAGATTGTTTTACCAGAGAGGCGGCGTCAGTTGCAGAAACAATAAGTGATGAGGAGCAAAGGAACATTAACAGTGTAAAAATTTTTGTTTTCATGATATGTAATTTTTTTTTGGTTTTTCTGCATAATAGACGACAGAGTGTTGCTAAAAGTTGCAGTTTTTTTTTAAAAAAAAGGTTTTACCCACTATTTCAGTGAAATAAAACCTTCATATCAATAAAAAAATATCAGAGAATATTCAGAGTTTGCTCCTTTATTTTTTCAAGCTCATCTTTCATTTTTACTACTCTCTTCTGAATTTCGGCATGATTGGCTTTTGATCCGAGAGTGTTGATTTCTCTTCCCATCTCCTGTGCTATAAACCCAAGTTTTTTGCCGGTAAAGCTTTCTGTACTAAGAGTTTCAATAAAGTATTTACAATGTTGTCGTAGTCTGACTTTCTCTTCGGTAATGTCTAGTTTTTCAAGGTAATATATTATTTCCTGCTCGAAACGGTTGTTGTCGGGATTCTCAATAATCTCATTAATTCTGTTGAATAACCGCTCTTTAACTGATAGAATCCTCTCCTCCTCAAACAGTTCAATCTCGTTCATATGGTTTAAAATAAACTGAACCCGTTCGCTTATATCCTGCTGAAGTCGCTCTCCTTCGACAGTTCTGTACTGTGAAAGTTGATCCAGTGCATCTGAAATTGTGCTTTTGAGCTTTTCCCACCCGACTGCAACCTCAGTTTCGTCAATCTCTCTCTTCTGGTTGTCCAGCATATCCGGCAACCTTAAAATAGCAGCAATAATTTCGGATGCTTCTACATGTTTGTCTATCTCTGCCATTATGGTCTCTATTTGCTTGTAGTAAGAGAGGAATACACCTTTGTTTATGTATCTTCCTGCATCGTCTTGAATATTTTCTGCAGAAGCAAAAAGATCTATATTTCCTCTGTGAAGTTTCTCAGATATCAGTTGTTTTATTTCCAGCTCTTTATCTCTTGGGATAAGTTGGGTTTTTAATGATATGTCGGCACTCTTTCCGTTTACTGATCTTATTTCTACAATAATTTTGTTATTACCACATATACATTCTGCTTTGCCGTAGCCTGTCATTGATTTGACCATGAGTCTATATTTAATAGATTAATATACAAAGTTACAAAAATGGCTCAAGGAAATTCTTATCTTTGCAAGATAAATGCATGATATAACAATGGAAGAGACTAAAAATGATTTTGTACCCGAGCGCTCGCTCAATTTTTTAGAGGAGATTGTCGAAGAACACCTTTCTGCCGGTATTCACAAAAGTATTCTAACGAGGTTTCCTCCGGAGCCTAATGGCTATTTACATATCGGCCATGCAAAAAGCATTTGTCTTAACTTTGGACTGGCCAGTAAGTATGGCGGTAAAACAAACCTGAGATTTGATGATACAAATCCGACAAAAGAGGATGTAGAGTATGTGGACTCTATTAAAGAGGATGTTATGTGGCTTGGGTTTAAATGGGATAAAGAGCTGTATGCATCAGATTATTTCGAACAGCTCTATATATGGGCACAGCAACTGATAAAAAAGGGGCTGGCATACGTCGATGATCAGACTCAGGATGAGATAAAACAGAGCAGAGGTACAGTAACCTCTCCGGGGACACAAAGCCCGTACCGTGACCGTAGTGTTAAGGAGAACCTGGATTTGTTTCAGCAGATGAGAGATGGTCTTTTCCCGGACGGATCAAAAGTGTTAAGGGCTAAAATTGATATGAGCCATCCGAATATGCTTATGAGAGATCCTATTATGTACAGGATAATTCATGCGCACCACCACAGAACCGGAGACGACTGGTGCATCTACCCGATGTATGATTATGCTCACGGACAGAGTGACTCAATTGAAAAGATAACCCATTCAATATGCACTCTAGAGTTTGATGTTCACAGACCTTTATACGACTGGTTTATTAAAAATCTGGAAATCTTTCCGTCAAAACAATATGAATTTGCTAGACTCAATCTTACCTATACAGTAATGAGTAAGAGAAAATTACTCGAACTTGTTCAAAAGGGAGTTGTTTCAGGTTGGGACGATCCACGAATGCCTACAATTTGCGGTCTCCGCAGAAGAGGTTATACACCGGAGAGCATAAGAATGTTTGCAGATAAGGTTGGTGTTGCAAAAAGAGATAATATTATAGACCTTTCACTGCTTGAATGGTGTGTAAGAGAAGATCTTAACAAGAGATCGAACAGATATATGGTTGTTCTTGATCCGGTTAAATTAGTTATAACAAACTACCCTGAAGGTAAAAAGGAGTTTTTTACGCCCCCTTTAAATTCCGGAAATCCCGATTCAGGAACCAGAAAGATTTCATTTTCAAGAGAGTTGTATATTGAGAGAGATGACTTTATGGAGGATCCTCCAAAAAAATATTTTCGACTGAAGCCCGGTGGAGAGGTACGTTTAAAATACTGCTATATAATTAAATGCGAAGAGATTATTAAAGACGAAAAGGGTAAAATAAAAGAGATTCGCTGTTCTTATGACCCTGAGAGCAAACCGGGAACTGGGGAGTGGCGATCAGTAAAGGGTACTATACACTGGGTTTCGGCGGACGACTCTAAAGAGATTGATGTAAAACTTTTTAATCCTTTGTTTACAAAAGCTGAGATGGATAATTTAGAAGAGGGCAAGGAGTATACAGACTACATTAATCCCGAATCGATGGTTATGGTAAAAGGATTTGCAGAAGAATCCTTGTTTGCTGACAATTCAGGAATTGCAGTTCAGTTTGAGAGGTTGGGCTATTTTATTGAAGATAATAAGAGCCGTGATACTCTTTCCGTATTCAACAGAACGGCAACTCTTAAATCTGCTTGGTAATAATGCTGGTTTTAGCTCTGTGCTTAAGCCACTTTCCCGATTTATAATATATATATGCACCTATACAACCGGCAATCCATCCTATTGGGATGGACCACCATATTCCGCTTGGGCCGAAGTGTCGCGACAGATAGTAGGCCAAAGGAACACGGAATATCCACAACGACATTATTGTTATAAGCATTGGTACAAATGTAGCTCCTGCACCTCTGGTTACGCCGTTTATGACAAACATAGTAGAAAATACGATGTAAAAAGATGTAACAATAACCAGATATTCTCGTCCGATTTCTATTATCTGATTGTGATGGACAGAGTTTGGGTCGGTAAATAGCTGCATAATTTCAGTTCCGAACAGTACAACAACCAGTGTGAGGATAAGACAGATAGAAGTAGAGTAAATTAGTGTAGACCTTAGTCCGTTTTTAATTCTATCGAGTCTTTCTGCTCCCAAGTTTTGACCTACAAACGAAGAGAGTGCTGCCGCCAGATTCATTGCGGGCATAGAGACAAACATATCTACCCGGCCTGCCGCAGTGTAAGCCGCCAGTACCGGTACTCCAAAGGGAGATACAATACTCAGTAGTGCCAAAGCACCAAAACCAACCAAAGTTTGCTGTATTCCGGAAGGAAGTCCAATTTTAAGTGATAGTCGAAAGTTTTGCCAGTCAAACTCCCATTTTTTGTAATTAAAGTTGAATTTAATAATTGCCCCCTCTTTAGAGTTTAGATGGTACCAGAGAGCAAGCCATGAAACAATAGCCGATATTCCAGTGGCCCAGGCCACACCTAATATCCCCCATCCAAAGAGAAGTACAAAAACCAAATCAAGAACAATATTGATGAGCAGAGACATCACAACAAAGTAAACGGGAGTTTTTGAGTTTCCTACACCTCTGAGGATTGCTGCCATTCCAAAAACGGCAAATGTCGGAACTGTGGTTGTCAATATTATTGTGTCGAAATACCTTACCGCCTCGGGTAAAACCTCTTCCGGAATTGCCAGCAAACGGAATAACGGTTCGCTTATGGAGAAGAAAAGAACAGAAAAAAGGATAGAGCTTATCAAGAGAAAAATCTGGAGAGTGTCTGATGTAACTTTGACGCTGTGATAATCTTTTGCCCCGAAATACTGCGAAATCAGTACAGATCCGCCGATTGTTATGCCACCAATAAGTGCAGACATTGTAAATAAAATCGGGAAACTGGCACCCACGGCTGCCAGAGCAACAGAACCTATATATTTTCCAACAACAATACTGTCTATTATATTGTAAAGTTGATGAAATATGTTTCCAATAAGCATTGGAACAGCAAACATCAGTATTTGTTTTCCCTCTTTTCCCTGTGTAAGATCATTCATTTAAGAAAACATTAAAATCTTTTCACATATGAGTGACAATATGGCTGCCCCCCTCTTTTTGTATAGTACTCTTGATGGTATTGCTCAGCAGGATAAAAAACAGAGGCCTTTGTGATTTTGGTAGCAATGGTATACCCTTTTTCCTTAAGAGCAGAGAGCAGCCCGAGCGCCTCTGTTTTCTGACTTTCATCTTTATAAAAAATCTCAGAACGGTATTGAGAACCTATGTCCGGCCCTTGTCTGTTTTTTTGAGATGGATCGTGGATTTCTAGGAAATATTTTGTAAGCTCTTTATAACTGATCTGATTTGCATCGAAAACAACTTCAACTGCTTCTGCATGACCGGTAGTACCCGAGCAAACCTGATAGTATGTAGGATCAGGAACATCTCCTCCTGTGTACCCGGAAACTGCCGAAAGTACTCCCCATTTGCTTTTAAACAGATGCTCCACACCCCAGAAACAGCCACCTGCATAAATAGCCGCCTCCCTCTTTTCTGGTATAAGTACTATTGATATTGATTCAACACAGTGACGAGTGTTTTTTTCTGTAAACCTTTCGCCTGTAAAGATATGTCCAAGATGTCCTTCACAGTTTGAACATACTATCTCGGTTCTTACTCCGTCACTATCCCTCTTTCGGGAAACAGCACCTGTTATCTCTTGGTCGAAAGCAGGCCACCCACTTCCTGATTCAAATTTAGAGCTGGATTTATATAGCGGAGCATTACACTGCTTGCAGTGGTATGTGCCCGATTCGGCGGGATTATGCTCTTTTGGGAATTTTCTGTTCATCTACATCCAGTTTCTGAGGCGTTGAATCTCCTCTGCCCAAATTTCGGGATCTGGTGTTTCGAGAATTAGAGGGATACTGTCAAATCTGCTATCCTTCATTAATAGTTTAAAGGTCTCTTCGCCAAGCTCTCCCAAACCTATTGAGTCGTGTCTGTCAACCCTGGAGTTGAGAGGTTTCTTAGCATCGTTAAGATGCATACCCATGAGGTATTTAAAACCGATTGTCTTTTCGAAGTGATCAAATGCTTTTGTAAATCCCTCTGTGTTGGAAAGGTCGTATCCGGCAGCAAAGGAGTGACATGTGTCAATACATACCCCAACTCTTGACTTGTCTTCGACATAATGGATAATTTGAGCTATCTGCTCAAAGGTGTGTCCAAGATTGGTGCCTTGCCCGGCGGTATTTTCTATAACAGCTGAGACACCTTTAGTTTTGTCAAGAGCAATGTTTATTGATTCAGAGATTGTTCTCAGACAAGAATCTATATCAGTTTTATTCAAATGACTTCCGGGATGAAAGTTAAGACGGTTTAATCCAAGTTGTTCACACCTTTGCATCTCATCTAAAAAA
Organism: uncultured Muribaculaceae bacterium; assembly: GCA_964349315.1. Lineage (GTDB taxonomy): Bacteria > Bacteroidota > Bacteroidia > Bacteroidales > UBA932 > Bact-08. Next base: position 14,226 of record CAYGGD010000013.1, on the reverse strand, counting down.
GCATCTCTCGACTTCTCCAGCCCTTCTGCCTCAGGATGCCCAAGATTAATAAGATAGCTGTCGTGAGGCAGGATTTGAGATGGCCCGAATCCGTATTTTAGGCAGTTCTCCTTAAATTTTTCAATATTTTGTTTAGTAAGAGGTGCCGATTTCCATTGCCTCTGATTTTTAGTGAACAAGGCAAAGGCGTCTGCCCCAATATTACTAGCGTTAACAGGGGCATTTTCTACCCCTCCTGATGCGCTTACATGAGCTCCGATATACTTCATATTTCTCTTTTTAAATCAGCTGATTTGTGAATAATCTTTTTGTTCTCTTTTAAGGAGAGAAAGTCCTTTTCTCAGTATAAAATTTCTCTCTTGTTCGAGAGAGGGGTCCTGGTCCAGTATCTTCCCGGCAACTATTCTTGACTCTTCCAAAATTTGTGAGTCTTTGGAAAGATTTGCTATTCGTAGATCAATCGGCAACCCGGACTGGAGTGTTCCGTCCATATCCCCGGGGCCTCTCATCCGCAAATCTGCATCGGCAAGTTCAAAGCCGTCGCTGGTAGAACACATCAGCCCAACTCTTTGTTTAGACTCGTTGCTCATTTTAACTCCGGTCATAAGGATACACCACGATTCGTCAGCTCCTCTGCCAACTCTCCCTCTGAGCTGGTGCAACTGAGAGAGTCCAAACCTTTCTGCACTCTCAATCAGCATAACGGTAGCATTTGGTACATCAACACCAACCTCAATAACAGATGTTGAAACCAGGATATTTGCCCTGCCCGAAACAAAAAGATTCATATCATGAGTTTTATTCTCGTTTTTCTGTTGCCCGTGAACTACAGCTGTTATATATTCGGGGGCTTTAAATTCCTCAATTATATGCATGTATCCCTCCTGTAGGTTTTTATAATCCAGCTTTTCACTCTCTTTAATAAGAGGAAAAACGATAAAAACCTGCCGTCCTTTTTTAATCTGCTCTTTCATAAATGAGTAGATTCTTGGTCTTTGATTTTCAGTTGCATGAATTGTTTTGACGGGGATTCTTCCGGGGGGCAACTCATCGATAACCGAGACATCAAGATCGCCGTAAAGCGTCATCGCAAGAGTTCTTGGAATAGGGGTTGCTGTCATTACAAGAATATGGGGCAGTACATCGCTTTTACTCCAGAGTTTTGCCCTCTGTTCAACCCCAAAACGATGCTGTTCGTCAATTACTGCAAAGCCTAATTTAGAAAACCGGACACTGTCTTCGATAAGTGCATGGGTTCCGAACAAAATATTGATATTTCCATTTGTCAGCCCTTCGCTTATTACTTTTCTCTCTTTTGCTTTTGTGCTGCCTGTAAGTAAAGCACAAACTGCTCCGTTGCTTTTAAGCAATTTTTGAGCGCTTTTATAGTGTTGATTTGCAAGAACTTCTGTAGGCGCCATTATGCACGACTGGTAACCGTTATCGGCTGCTATAAGCGCAGTGAGTAATGCTACCATTGTTTTTCCACTGCCAACATCTCCCTGTAGCAGACGATTCATCTGCTTACCGCTGATAAGATCTGAACGAATTTCTTTAATAACTCTCTTTTGCGCATTTGTAAGTTCAAAGGGAATTTCGCTGTAGCATTTGTTGAAATAATCGGATACCTTTGGCATAATAATTCCCCTGTTTTGCCTCTCCCTGTTTGATTTATGCCTGAGAAGAGAAAGCTGAAGGTAAAAGAGCTCTTCAAATTTTAGCCGGTACTGGGCTAACGCCAACGTGCTCATCTCTTTCGGAAAATGAATATTAAAGATTGTTTCTCTGTATGAGAGTAATCTTTTTTCACGGATAAGATAGTCTGGCAGAGTCTCCGTTAATTCACCCTGACATAATTTTAAAAGTACAGAAATCAGTTTTGCAATTTGTTTATTACCTATACCGCTGTTCCTGAGTCTTTCAGTAGAGGGATATACTCCCATCATATTCCCTATATAAACAGGATTTTCGTCAGTTGCTTTTTCTATTTCGGGATGGACAATGTTAAGGGTTTGATTAAATATAGTAGGTTTTCCGAATATGATATAATCTATATTTGGCTTTAACCATTCTCCGATTTTTTTAATTCCCTGAAAAAACACCAGGTCAATTGTGCCGGTAGAGTCATAAAAAGTTGCAACTACACGCTTTGAGCGGGGTTTATCACCAATAATGCTGATCTTGGATATTTTCCCACGAAGCTGAATATAGCTCATTGCTGACTCTATTTCAGAGATAGAATAGATTTTTGTCCTGTCGATGTACCTGAATGGAAAAAAATGGAGCATATCCCGGAATGTTTTAATCCCGAGTTCTTTGCCTAAAAGCTCAGCCCTTTTTGGACCTACTCCCGGCAGGAACTTTATATCACTCTCTTTAATTGTGGGCATAAGACAAATATACGAATCTTCTCTAAAATTTGTATCTTGCAGAAATTTAGCTATTGAAAATGAATAATAAAATAGTTGTTGGCATAACTCAAGGAGACACGAACGGTGTCGGTTATGAAATTATTATAAAATCTTTATCGTCGCCCGGTATTTTAGATATATGTACTCCTGTAATTTACGGATCTTCAAAAATTTTCGGGTATTATAAAAAGCAACTTTCGGATGTAGAACCGGTAACTACAAATATTATATCCAAAGCTTCGGAGGCCCACCACAAGAGAGTTAATATAATAAATTGTGTTCCGGAGATCTTTTTTGCTGAGCCGGGTGCTGAGACACCGGAAGGGGCTCAGGCTGCCATATTGTCTCTTGAGGCCGCGGTTAAAGATTTAAAAGAGGGTTTAATTGATGTGCTTGTTACTGCTCCTTTCAGCAAGTGGTCACTCTCCGGCGAGGGGTTCGGATTTCCGGGTCATACTGAGTATCTGACTTCTCAGTTTGGTGTAGAAGAGTCCCTTATGTTAATGACCTCTAGTACTATGAAGATAGGGCTGGTAACAAACCATCTGCCGATTTCCGAAGTCTCTCAAAAAATTACCGAGCAGGCAATAATCAGTAAAGTTGCTGTTCTTTCAGAATCTTTGAAAAAAGATTTTGCTGTAGACAGACCCAAAATTGCAATCCTGTCACTTAACCCTCATAGCGGAGATAACTCCTTACTGGGAACTCAGGAAAAAGAGATTATACGGCCTGCTGTTGAGAAGCTTTTTCAAAAAGGTGAGCTTCTCTTTGGCCCTTTCTCTGCAGATGGTTTTTTTGCATCTGAGTACAGGAAAAAATTTGATGCAGTATTGGCTATGTATCACGATCAAGGTCTTATCCCATTCAAAGCTCTATCATTTGATGATGGAGTCAATTTTACTGCGGGACTTCCTGTTGTGAGATGCTCTCCCGACCATGGAACTGCTTTTGATATTGCAGGAAAGGGAGTAGCAAACCATTTACCTTTCCTCTCTTCGATATATACCGCCTGTGATATATATAAAAACAGATTATCCTACGAAAATCTCAGAGCCAATCCATTAAAAGTAGAGAACGGTACATTTTCTAAAGAGAATGATTAACATATATACAGATGGTTCTGCAAGGGGAAACCCGGGTCCGGGAGGATGGGCTGCGCTTTTACGCTCCGGTTCTCACTACAAGGAAATTTCCGGTGGTTTCAGGTGCACCACTAATAATCGGATGGAGCTTTTTGCCGTAATATCAGCCCTTGAGGCAATAAAAAAAAGGGAGGCAGAGATTACCGTTTGGTCTGACTCTTCGTATGTTTGTGATGCTGTTAACAAAGGATGGCTTTTCGATTGGGAGAAAAAAGAGTTTGCAAAAAAGAAAAATCGCGACCTTTGGGAACGATTTTTAAAAATTTTCAGAAAACACAAAGTAAAATTTATTTGGGTTAAAGGACACAATGGTCACCCGGAAAATGAGAGATGCGATAAGCTTGCAGTTGAGGCATCGTTCGGAAGTAATCTGCCAGAAGATACTATATATGTTTTGGAGAATAGTCCTGATTGCGAAGCCAGGGATCAAACCCTGCCTCTTTAATGGTCCTGACCATCTCCTCTTTACTCATAGTGTATCTTAAACCCGTGCTGGAGACAACATTCTCTTCCATCATTACAGATCCCATATCATCGGCCCCGCAGTGCAGGGCTAGCTTAGCCGTATCTTTACCCATAGTGAGCCATGATGCCTGAATATGGGGTATATTGTTAAGGACTATTCTGCTTATTGCAATCATCTTAAGATTTTCTACAGCCGAGGGGGTGATTGTAACAAACTCTTCTGAAAGCTTTGTCCCTTTTGTTTGCATTGGCCAGCAAATAAAAGCAGTGAAACCGATATGGTTCTTTGGTTTTTTATTCTGAATTTCCCTAATAAGTAAAAGATGATTTATACGCTCTTCAATGGTTTCGATGTGGCCATAAACCATAGTTGCAGTTGTTGGTATATTCAGACTGTGAGCACACATAATAACCTCACTCCAGGCATTTACGCCCGGTTTGCCGGGAGATACAATATTTCTTACCCTGTCAGATAAAATTTCTGCTCCCGCTCCTGGGAGAGAGGTTAATCCGGAATCTCTGAGCCGGATAAGGGTATCTTTAATTGTCAGATTACTTCTTTTTGCAATGTGATAAACCTCCGGAGGTCCCAGCGCATTGAGCTTAATCTGAGGATAAATTATTTTAAGAGTAGAAAATAGATTTTCATAGAAATGTATATCGTATTGAGGGTGTAACCCTCCCTGAAGTAAAAGCTGATCACCACCGTATGCGATTAACTCTTCAATTTTCAACCGGTATTCACTTTCTGAAGTTGTGAAGGCCTTCTCTTTTTGTGAAAGAGTACAGTGGAAAGTGCAAAATTTACACTTTGATATACAGACATTTGTATAGTTTACATTTCGGTCTATCTGCCAGCTTACACTATTTCCTGGAATGATTTTTTGGCGCAGACGGTTGGCTGTATCGAATAAAACCGGTAGCGGTACTTTGTCGTAAAGAAAAAGTGATTCCTGTAAACTGAGATCTTTACCGGTGAGTGCCTTATTAAGAATTACCCCTCTTTCCATTGTCCGGATTTTGATTGAGGCAAAAGTAAGAGATTTATTCATATTTCATTACAAAAAGGGTATATTTGTAAAGTAAATCTAAACCAAATCATAAATAATGGATAATTTTTTCGAAGGAGAGAATTTGAGGTATGCCATGATTGGCAGCGGTAGCTGGGCAACAGCTCTTACCAAACTACTTCTTAATAATCAGGAGAGGGTATCCTGGTTTGTAAGAGACGATGAGATGATAGATCAGATGAAAAAATCACACCACAATCCGATTTACCTCCCCTCTTTTAAATTTGATCCAAACAGAATTTTTTTCAGTTCAGATATCAATGAGGTAATTGAGTCTGCAGATGTGCTTGTCTTTTGTGTCCCCTCTGCATACTTTTTGCCTGAAGTTGCAAACATTAATGTCTCTCTTAAGGATAAATTTATTATTAGCGCTATCAAAGGAGTTATCCCTGACGAAAACATTACAATAGCGGAGTATTTTAATCATAACTATGATATACCTTTCAGCAGAATAGGTGTTGTCAGCGGTCCTTGTCATGCCGAAGAGGTAGCTATGGAGAGGCTTTCATATCTTACCCTCTCAAGCAAGTATATAGAGGTTGCCAGGTCTTTGTGTGATGTGTTTTCGTGCAGCTATATCAAAACTGTTCCGGGTACCGATATCTATGGTGTTGAATTTGCCGCTGTACTGAAAAATATTTATGCTGTTGCAGCGGGAGTTTGTCACTCACTCTCTTACGGTGATAATTTTATGGCAGTTCTTATCACAAACTCTTTTCATGAAATGAAGGACTTTATTCATGCCTCACATCCTGATCCAAAGCGGCTTACTTCAACTTCTGCCTATCTGGGCGATCTATTGGTTACCTGCTACTCGCAATTTAGCCGAAACAGAACCTTCGGTAGTATGATTGGTAAAGGTTATTCAGTTCAATCTGCCCAGATGGAGATGAATATGGTGGCCGAAGGGTATTATGGGACCAAGTGCATATATGAAATTAACAGAAAATTCGGTGTACATATGCCAATTGCCGAGGCGATGTACAAGATTTTATATGAACAAAAATATCCTGCTTATGTAATTAAGCAGTTGTCAGAAAACTTACAATAGAGCTATGATAAATAAAAGAGGTATAATAAGAGTTGATGATCGAGGAGCAGAGGGGTTTTTTGAGAGCAATGAGTTGGAGAGATACAAACGAGAGGCCCTTATTGCTTTTGATACCCTTGTTAATGGAACAGGTAAGGGGAGCCGATTCACAGGGTGGATTAATCTTCCGTCAACTGTAACCAAATCAGAGATAGATTCATATAAAGAGATAGCACAAGAGTGGAGAGATGAAGTAGATGTTGTGGTGGTAATAGGAATAGGAGGGTCGTATCTTGGCACCAAAGCATCTATTGAAGCCCTGTCAAACACTTTTGCCAATATGATAAAGCAGAGCGGGTGGCCTGCAATTGTTTTTGCAGGACAAAACTTGTCTCAGGATTATCTTGCTGAGCTTTCAGATTTGCTGAAAGATAAGCGAAGTGCTGCAATAGTGATCTCTAAATCAGGAACCACAACTGAGCCGGCGGTTGCTTTCAGGTTAGTTAAAAAAATTATAGAAGATAAATATGGCAAAAGTGAAGCAGCAAAGAAGATAGTCGCTGTTACTGATAAAGAGTCCGGTGCTCTTAAGCAGCTTTCCGATAATGAAGGTTACAGAACATTTGTTATTCCGGATGATGTTGGTGGACGTTACTCTGTGCTGACACCTGTGGGGCTTTTGCCTTTGGCTGTTGCAGGGATAGATATTGAGTCGCTGGTGAAAGGTGCGGCGGAGATGGAAAAAGAGTGCCTTATTAAAGATGGGTCAAATCCGGCTGTTTTATATGCAGCACTCAGAAACATGCTTTACTCCAAAGGAAAAAGGTTAGAAATTCTGGTTAACTATAATCCTAAATTGCAATATTTTGCAGAGTGGTGGAAGCAACTTTTCGGAGAGAGTGAAGGCAAAGAGAATAAAGGGATTTTTCCCGCTTCAGTCAACTTTACTACCGACTTGCACTCTATGGGGCAATATATCCAGGAGGGAGAAAGATTTATTTTTGAAACGGTACTTGATATTGTTAACCCCTCAAGAGATGTCTTTATAGCTTCTGAAAGCTCAGATCTGGACGGCCTTAATTATTTAGAAGGGAAATCTATTGATTATTGCAATAAGATGGCTATGTTAGGAACAAAAATAGCACATATAGACGGTGGTGTCCCAAATATTTCTATAGAAACCGACTTTCTTAACGAGCAATCACTTGGTGCTCTCTTTTACTTTTTTGAGTTTTCGTGTGGATTAAGCGGTTACATTCTGGGAGTTAATCCTTTTGATCAGCCGGGAGTTGAGGATTACAAGAATAATATGTTTGCACTTTTGGGAAAGCCCGGTTACGAAGAACTCAAAAAAAAGCTGAAAAACAGGTTATAGCCAATAATTATATATTAAATGAAATTCCTTGAGCAGGTTGCCAGAGACTTCTACTTAAGGGAAGGGTCGGGGATAAAGGAGTTCTGTTTTGTATTCCCTAACAGACGCTCGGGTCTTTTCTTTAGAAAATATCTTTCGGAACTAACGGAAAAGCCAATTGTTTCTCCTGAGATAGTATCATTTAAGGATTTTGTCTTAAGACTATCAGATAAAAGAGAGGCAGACAAAATTGAGCTGCTGTTTGACCTATACAAAGTCTATTCACAATTATCATCTTCACCGGAGTCTTTTGATGAATTTGCATTTTGGGGTGAGATTGTCCTGAAAGACTTTAACGATATTGATAATTTCTTAATCGATGCCAGACAGCTCTTTTCCAATGTCAAAGATTTAAAAGCGATTGAGAGTGACTATTCGTTTCTTTCACCGAGACAGTTAAGTGCCGTTAAAAGTTTCTGGGAGGGTTTTTTACCAGAAGGAAACAGTGAAGGAAAAAAGAGTTTCAGATTGATGTGGGAAATACTGCATCCCCTGTACGAAGGATTTAATTCTCTTTTAGACAAAAAAAATGCTGGATACGAAGGAAAAATTTACCGAGAGGTGGCCGGCCACTTCGCTACTCTGAGTACAGCACTGAATTATAAAAAGATTGTATTTGTGGGGCTGAATGCAGTTAATGAGTGTGAAAAAAAGATATTGATATATCTTCGGGATTCTGTTAAAGCTGATTTTTACTGGGATTATTATGGCCCTTTTATTTCAGATGCAAGTAACAAAGCCTCATTCTTTATGAGAGACAACCTCAGGATGTTTCCTTCAGAACACCCTCTGATTGTTAATGAGAGGCCAATTCCGGAGGTTGAAGTTATTGGCGTTCCTTCGTCGGTAATACAAGCAAAACTGGTCGGCGAATTTCTTAAAGATTGTGAAAAGCCAATGGAGAGTGCTGTTGTCCTCCCCGACGAGAGGTTGCTGATGCCTCTTTTGAATGCTGTTCCTGAAATGATTGAGGATGTAAATATTACTATGGGCTATTCTCTTTCGGCTACATCAATTCCTGCCATGATAAAGCAGATAACTGAGATTAAATGGGAGCAAAAGGGGATTTACTTTAAAAGAGCTCTTCCTCTTTTAAAACATACCATTGTAAGAGAGTGTTCCGATGGGTTATCTGTAACCCTGGCAGATAAAATAAACAGAGAGAATCTTATATACCTCTCTTTTTCCGATTTTGATATTCATCCGTTTTTAAAGAGACTATTTACGCCGCTTAGCGGAGATCATAACATTTGTATTTCACTGTGTGATAAAATACTGGATGTTATGGACATTATTCTTGAAACGCCAGGAATAAGCAGGATAAACAGAGAGTTTGTTTACTATGTTCATAAAGCAGTTACACGAATAAAAGGTATAATGATTCCTATGTCGGTTGAGACCTTTTCCCGATTACTCAATTTTTTACTCGAGAGAATCTCAATTCCCTTCAAAGGGGAGCCACTTGCCGGACTTCAGATTATGGGAGTTTTGGAGACCAGAGCACTCGATTTTGAAACAGTGATTATTTGCTCATTAAACGAAGGGATGATGCCAAAAAGAGAGGCGAGCAACTCTTTTATCCCATATAATTTAAGAAGAGGATTTTCGCTTCCAGTTTATGACTTTGAAGATGCTGTTTATTCACATATTTTTTACTCTCTGCTAACCAGAGCAAAACGAGTTGTGTTGCTGTATGATTCCCGTAACGAGGGAGTTAAAACCGGAGAGCAGAGCAGGTTTATCCTCCAGTTAAAATATCTTTACAATGTTAAGTTAAAAGAGAAAACTATCGATTACAAAGTAGATTTTTCGCCGCAAAAAGAGATAGTTATCGAAAAAGATAATAATATTATAGCAAAACTGAAATCTCTTTTCGGTGAAGCCGGGGAGAGTGCATTCTCGGCAACTTTGCTAAATAACTACATCGATTGCCCGTTGATGTTCTATTTTAAGGCAGTCGAACGATTAGAAAAAGAGGACGAAGTAACAGAAGAGGTGGAGGCGAATGAGTTTGGTTCTATTTTTCACTATGTTATGGAAAAACTCTACAAGCCATATAAAGACAAAGTTGTCACTAAAGAACTTATTAAAAACATAATTGATAACAGCGAGTTGATAGAACATCATGTAAATAATGGCTTTGCTAAGTACAAAAAAAATCCGGATCCTTCAGGCTATTCGTTAATTATCAAGAAATTAATAATAAGATATGTGATTATTACCCTAAAGCACGATCTTTCAATTGCTCCATTTAAATATTTAGGTTCTGAGGTTAAATTAAGAAAACCATTTTTAACAGAGAGTGGTATTGCGATTACATTAAAAGGGAGCATAGACAGAATAGACTACACAGATAAAGTCAGGATTGTCGATTACAAAACGGGTAAAGGTGATCTTAAGTTTAAATATATCGAAGACCTTTTCCGGTCAGATTATAAACAAAGGAACAGAACAGCATTTCAGATGCTTTTCTATTCACTACTTTCAGGATATAATGAAAGCTTTTATGCTGAACCTTATTTTCTAAGGCAGCTTACATCAGGGAGTATTCATACTATGTTGGTAGAGAGTGATCTGGTTGGTAAATTTGCTTCAAATCTATCCTCTTTAACAGATGAGATATTTGACAAAAATATACCTTTCAGCACCACAAAGAACAGGGATGTATGTAAGTATTGTAATTTTTATTCAATTTGTTATTAAGCTTTGTTATGAGTGGACTCAAAGTTATAAAAGCTTCAGCAGGTTCCGGTAAAACTCACCGGTTAACAAACGAGTATATCAAGCTTCTTTTTTCCGGAGAAAAGAAATTCCGTCATATTCTGGCTGTCACCTTTACCAATAAGGCAACTGAAGAGATGAAGAGCAGGGTTGTTGAGTATCTGTTTAAAATGAGCAGCAATAACAGCCAGGCTAAAGAGATACTAACAGAGATTCTTCACGATTACTCATCCTTTTCTATTAGTACAATCGATAGATTTTTTCAGCAGACTATGAGAGCGTTTGCCCGTGAAATTGGTAAGAACAGCGCATACGCTGTTGAGCTGGATCAGGATATGATCCTTTCTCAGGCAATAGATAATTTAATAATGAGTCTTGAGAATGAGAGTAATAGTGATTTGATTGAGTGGCTTACAAACATAAGTATTGATTCAATAGAAAGAGGAAATAGCTGGAATTTTAAAAAAGAGATTGCAGAGTTGTCTGAAGAAATATTTAAGGAGTCGTATAAAAGCAGCAAAGTTGACAACGACGAAAATATCTTTGATAAAGATACAATTTCCATCCTGAAAAAAGAGCTGAATAATAGTGTAAATATATTCGAGGCCAATATTAAAACTGTAGCTTCGGAGGCATTGCAATGCATTAGTCAACACTCCTTATCTCTTGAGAATTTTAAAGGAGGAACAAAAACATCCCTGAACACTTTAAACAAAATTATGCTTTCCGGAGGTGGTGCCGGGAGGATTCCTCCGTTTTCAGACACCTTTACAAAGATGTGTGACTCTTTTGAAAACATTGTTTCTAAAAGTCTGCAAAAAAATGATCCCTCGCTTTATAACTCTATTGAGAGAGCATATGAAAATGGTCTTGGAGCTGCTCTAAAAAGACTGATAAACATCTACAGTAACAACATTATAGAATATAACAGTAATCTGAGCGTGCTTAAAAATCTTAATTCACTAGGCCTTATTGCTGATATAGAGAGGTTTGTTCACGCATATACAAAGGATAATAATCTGGTGTTAATACCAGAAACAACAGAACTGCTGAATAAAATTATCGACGGAAATGATGCCCCTTTTATTTATGAAAAAACAGGAACACGGATAGACCACTTTATGCTGGATGAGTTTCAGGATACTTCGTTGATGCAGTGGCATAATTTTAAACCATTGATACTCGAAAGTCTGGCAGCAGGAAAGGATAATCTTATTGTAGGCGATGTGAAACAGAGTATATACAGATGGAGAGGATCAGACTGGAGTTTGTTAAATAATAATATATACAACGATATTCCAAAAGGGAGTGTAATTGATGAATCTCTCGAATTTAACTGGAGGTCCTCTTCGAGTATAATTGAGTTTAACAACCAATTTTTTAATTTTCTTTCTACCTGTTGCGATAATCTTTTAGCCAGAGGAGAGGAGAGTTCTCTTTTAAATCCGGAGATATCTCTTGATATTTTGTCGGCAAAATCGGTCTATTCAGATGTATTCCAAAAAGTCGATAAAGAAAGAGAGGCACCTTTGGGTTGTGTAAGAGTCTATTTCACAGAGAATGGCAGGGGAGAGAATGATTGGTATGAAAAGGCGATGGATTACACATCTGATACCATAAATGAATATCTATCTAAAGGGAGGCTTCTTAAAGATATAACCCTTTTGGTTAGGACAAACTCCCAGGCAAGAACACTGGTAGATTTCTTTATCGAAAAAGGGTATCCTGTAATTTCTGAAGAGGCACTTTTAATATCATCATCGCCTGTTGTTAAAAAAGTGATATCTCTTTTAAGGTATATAGAAAACCCATCAGATAAAATAAATACAGCACTTTTATCACTCCTTTATATAGACATTGCTGCACTCTCTCAGCTGAGAAGACTTACTCTCTATGATATGTGTGAAAGGGCAGCAATTTTGTCAGGGCCGGATTTCAGCGAATCAGATTCTCTCTTTATTAACTCCTTTCTCGATTTGGTTTACGATTATGGCAAAGGAGACTCATCCGATTTATCCTCCTTTTTAAAATGGTGGGAGGAGAGTGGGGTAAAGAAGAGCATTCCCGCTCCCAAAGGGCAGAATGCTCTGAGAATTATGACAATACACAAAGCTAAAGGGCTTGGGATTCCGATTGTTATTTTACCGTTTTTTGAGTTTAATCTCGATCACAGTTCAAGCAATTCACAGATTTTATGGTGTCGGAATCTACCGGAGCCATATTCCTCTCTTAAACTGATTCCTCTGAAATATGAGAAATCACTGGCAAACACTGTTTTTGCAGAAGATTATTTCAGAGAGAAAAGAAGAGCATACATTGATAATCTTAATCTGGCTTATGTTGCTATGACCAGGGCCATTAGTGAAATGGCTATAGTATCTTATGTTCCCGGAGAAAAATCAACTGCTCATTCTGTTTCAAAAGTTCTGTATTCAATGCTTGAAGAGAAGCTCATCTCCGGCCAGTTTGTTCTTGGAGAGAGCCAGATATGCAAAAGTACCGATCAGCCTGATAGTCAAACTTCTGTTACGGTTCCTCCTTTTAAATCATTTAGCATAGACAAAAGAGCAAAGCTTGCATTTAAGGGAGAAGAGTATTACGACGAAATAAGCAGTAGGGGGCACGGTTTGGTTATGCATAGAATAATGGAGTTTATAGAAAAAGAGAGCGACTTGTCCTTTGCTTTAGACCGCGTGATTTCGGAGGGTATTCTCTCTTCTGAAAACAGAGAGAAGACTGAAGCCCTTATTAAGAAAATGTTCGAAAGCGTAAGGGAGAGGCACTGGTTTGATGGTTCGTACCGGGTGTTCCGGGAGCTGGATATTTTAGAGCCCGGAGGAGGTGTTAAAAGACCGGATAGAATATTGCTGGGAGCTGAAGCACAGGTAATTGATTTTAAGTTTGGCTCTTTGCAAAACAGATCTCATATCACGCAGGTACAAAAGTATGTCTCTCTTTTAAGAGAGACTGGTATTGCATATGTCAAGGGTTATGTTTGGTATCCGGAGGAGGGCTCTATTATTCCGGTCAATTAACGGGTAGTCAGCTCTCTGAGTGTTTGAATAAGTTGCTCGGGAAAAGCATCTTTTAGTATAACCTTTTTATTAGAATCGAGAAGATAAAAAGAGGGTGATGCCCTTCTGTCGTACAGCCTGTTTAGAGTTATGCCCATATCTGCATCTCTTGCTACATCCCAGTAGGGAGGAAATTTAGCCCTAGTATCATACCATCTGGAGAGATCTTCTCCGGTATAAACTGCAATCATCTTGATATTCAGCGTAGTATATAAATTATTAATATTATTGTCTATTAATGAAATTGCAGAGAAACAAGAATGACAGTCCGGTTCATAAAACATAAGCAGGGTGTAACGGTTTTTTATGCTGTGAAGAGTAAAGGTTTGGCCATTGATATCAGACAGAGTAAAGTTATTGGCAACCTGACCGGGATTGTTCTGGAGAACCATATAGAGCTGTTGATGATACCTTATTAGGGTCAGAGAATCCAGTACGCTATCCTGTACTATATTTTGCAGAAACCAGCTGTATAGCTGTTCGTCCCTCATTGATGAATTGGGGTCGTAGAGAGATAATTCGACTATTTCCAACAGGTAGTCTCTCAAAGGAGCAATTCCTTGAAGTAGTTTGCCGGAAAAAATATCTACCGATTGTTTTGCCGTTTCAGCAGAACAGCTGTATAAATGATCAATAAACTCCTTGTAGTGAACATTCAGAGCTATTTTATTTGAAAGATAACTGCTATCAGAAAAATCTACCATAGACCAAAAGTTTTGAGCAATGTAAATGTCTCTGTCTCTCTTTTGAGATATAATTACTGGTACATCTACCATTTTCAGCTGAGGTGCTTTCTCCGGAGAGCTCTCCTTTGGGTTATTGCAAGAAAACAGAGAGAAAGCTATTGTGAATGATATGATAAATAACTTGTACATAGTAATAGGGTAATACTGTTACCA
>CAYGGD010000012.1:19773-26538 GCA_964349315.1 uncultured Muribaculaceae bacterium | reverse complement strand
ATGTATAAAATTACGGACCATCCCATTCTTCCTATTCCGGCAGAAGATTTAACAGAGTTTATTTTTGAAGGACAAAAAGTTTCAGGACAAAAAGGTTTTACCATTGCAGCTGCGCTTCACCAGGCAGGTCTTGTAGTTCATAAGCACAGCCTGCAGCAGCGCGAAAGAACAATGGAGTGCGGAATTGGCAAATGCGGTGCCTGCGAAATGCTGGTAGACGGAAAAGTAAGACGAATTTGCATTACAAAAGTTGACAATGTTAAAAATGTTAACCGAATTGACGATTATTATCTTCCTGAGCAGCAAAAAAGGGGATCCGGCTCTGTAAAAATATACAAAACTGTTGTTGCTATTATCGGGGCAGGTCCCGCAGGGCTTGCAGTAAGAGAAGAGCTTAACAACAAAGGGATAGACAATCTTGTAATAGACAACAACAGCAAAATCGGCGGACAGTTTCTGATGCAGACCCATCAGTTCTTTTTCTTTGAAAAAGAGAAAAGGTTTGGCGGATTGAGAGGGTTCGATATTGCCGACTCACTTGCCGGAAGCGACCACTCAGGCATTTTGCTTAACTCTGTAGTGTGGGAGGTTCTGGAAAACAAAAGAGTAGTTGTAAAAAATATAGAGAGCCAGGAGATCTTTTATGTAGATGCACACCACCTGGTTATTGCCACCGGAGCTGTACCCTTTATGCCCGCATTTAAAAATGACGACCTGCCCGGAGTTTACACTGCTGCCGTTGTACAGAGAATGATGAACAACGAACTCACCCTGCTTGGCAAAAATATTCTGACAGTAGGTGCTGGAAACATCGGATACCTCACCTCGTATCAGGCAATGCAGGCAGGTGCAACAGTAAAAGCAATTATTGAGGCAATGCCCACCGAAGGAGGATTTCCGGTTCAGGCAAACCGCGTAAGACGGCTTGGAATACCAATACTCACCTCACATATACTTCTCGAAGCAATTCCAAACGAAACCAATACTGGAATCACAGGGGCCATTATTGCCGAATGTGAAAATTTTAAACCAATCCCCAATACAGAAAAAAGGATAGATGGAATAGACTGCATAAATATATGCACAGGGCTTATTCCCGACAACCAGCTGATGAGAAAAGGGAGCGAAGTGTTTGGCAAAAGATGCCACGGAGTGGGCGATGCGGTTAAAATCGGAGAGGGAACATCAGCAGTGCTCAGAGGCAAACAGTGCGCCTACGAAATTATGCAAGATTTGGGAGAGAAGTTCGACTACGAGCACTATCTCTCAATTTCCAAAGAGTATATCGATTCCCAGCAACACCCGGTACGGGTTCTCGACCAACCCCAACTCCCTTCGCAGGAGAGAATAGATCAGAAACCATTTGTAATTATCGACTGTCTGTACGGGTTTGCATGTAACCCCTGCGCCTTTGCCTGCAAATACGGAGCAATAGTTAAATCGTCAACATCTACAGTTCCGAGGATAGACTACGACAAATGCACCGGATGTATGCAGTGCGTTTACCAATGTCCCGGCCTTGCAATATTCGGGTACCACACTGCCAAAAACCGCCTCTTTTTACCAATAGAGTATAAGGCACAGGAGGGCGACCAGGTTTATCTGGTTAATAACGACGGCCAAAAAGTTGGCGAAGGGGTGATAGAAAAAATTACCAATAACAGTAATAAAACCAATATTGCAAGGGTTAAAGCAAATGAGATGCCTCAGGATAAACTACTGCAGGCAAGAGGATTCATTTTAAAAGAGAGATACCCGAAATCGGTTGAGCTGATTCCTCTTACAGAAAAGCGCGACTCTAAATCGTATGTATGTCACTGCGAAGATATTACAGTAGAGAAACTCTTCTCGGTTATTGGAGAGAGGCGGGTAATATCATCAGACGAACTTAAACACATCTCCAGAATAGGGATGGGAGCGTGTCGCGGAAGCCGCTGTATTCCAAGGGCAAAACTACTTCTCCGCCCTTATGGGGTAGAGGTTACAGGCGAACCCACCCCAAGGGGACCTATGTCTAACCTGGTAACATTAGGCGATATTGAGACCTCCGGTAAAGAGCAGGAGATTATTCTCCCCAAGGGAACATCAAAAGTAGAAAAGGTAAAAGCAATAGTTGCAGGAGGAGGCATAGCCGGCTCTTCGCTGTTCCGCTATCTCGCACTTGAAGGGTTTAAACCGCTTATGATTAATGACGGGTCAGGCGGATCGTGGCGAAACATTGCAGGAGGTCGTCCGGCATTTTCGCTGCCGGCACTTGCAGATATTGCCAAAGAGAATCTTGCCATTTTCCGCGAGCTTCAGAAAGAGCACGACATAAACTTTAAAACCATAAGGTATGTAAGCTTTGCCCACGACAACGACACCTTCCGCTCACTCGATGCCTCAAGAGGATGGTCCGATGCAAGAATGATAGAGAAAAAAGATTTTGGCAAAGAGATCTCACAATATTTTAACCCATCGCTAAACCTCTACAGCCACGCTTTAATTACCAACGAATGCTGGCAGGCAAATCCGGGCCATACAGTCGATTTAATACGCGATTTGGGCCGCCGTAACGGAGGTTCGATTCTCGAAAACACCAAAGTTACAGAGGTGTACCGGATTGGTAAAGAGTACAGGGTTATTGTTCAACTGGCAAACAAACAGTTTAAAGAGTATCAGACCGAGATTTTTATCAACGCACTCGGAGCCGAAGCAGACACTTTTGCAAAAAAACTTGGCATTGAAACAGGGCTCTACCCCGTAAAACACCAGGCATTTATAACCAAAAGATTACCAATGCTCGGCAAAGATGGCAACAATCTTGACATGCTTATAGACCGCCGTCATTACAAGGGATTTTCGGCAGTTTATGGACAACAGCTTGCCGAAACCGGGCAAATAATCGGATGTGCGTCCCCTTTGATAGATGCAAGAGAGACAGATAAAAACCTGAAAGTCTCTTCTCAGGAGTTTTTAGAGGTGATAACCGAAATATTCAGTAACTGGATACCTCGTCTTTCAGGCGTAGGTTTTCAAGCCATTTGGTCGGGATACTATGTAGAACCCCGTTACATTGTCGACCCCGAAAACGGTATATTTGCAGGAATGCGCGGACACGGCTTTATGCTATCGCAATATCTGGCAAAACTATATGTAAACTCCCTCTTGGGCCGCCCTGTACCCGACTACTTTAAAGAGCTGGGCATAAAAGGCAAAGGGCTCAGCGAACAGGCATTTAAGTAGGCATGCTCTGCAAAACGGTAAGTATCGCCTTACTGAGTTTATTCAGCTGTTTAGCCCCCGAAGAGATTCCGGTTGTTCTGTTGCGAATATCCTTCGCCAACTGCTCAAGCGATTCCGACGACTCTTTAATGTTGTCGGCAATCTCCTTACCGATTTGTGCAATTATCTCCCTTTCGCGCTCTCTTATTGCCACAGAGGCACTCTCAAGCTCTCTTTTCTGATCAGGAGAGAGATTATCTGCAAAACGCTTTTGCTCTGCAAGCTGTAAAGCCTTTCTTAGCAAAGCCAGCTCCTTTGCCGGCTCTTTTCCGATGTCGTTCATAACCTTTATTTAATACCATCAAGTAAATTCTCAACCTCTCTCTTAAGCTTTGCCACCTCTTTCTCAAACTCCACCAACTCTGAATAAAGCTCTTTAACCCGCTTTTTTGTCTGAAACTCCGCCGCTATTTTTTCGTGGCCCTTTGCAAGCCGGTTGGCTGCTGAGATAATACCACCCCTTACTGTTCCCAGCTTATTTACCCTCTCCAGCAAGGCCATATAAGCCCTGTCGTCGGCTATAACATTTACAGAGTTACCGCTTTTAAGATAAGAGAGGTAGTTCTCCTTTACACTCAGTTTTTCGTTATTTATCATAGCGGTTACCCCCGGGCTTCTCAGCAGCGAAACCAGCCCCTCTACAACCTGCTTAACCAGAGTGTCGCCCTGAGCTACAAACTCTTTTGCAGCACGAGTCTGAGCCCTTTTAACAAACAGCTCTGCACCATAGCCAGCAACTCTGCCTGCCGTTTTACCAAACCCAAGAGGAATGGCCTGCTCCAGTAAATCCAAAGAGTTAAACCGGAGTACCGCACTATCCAGAGCCCTACCCAGCGTACGGAACTCACGCCCTCTGTCCTGCCAGCGGGCATCGGCAGTAAGACTCTTTAAAGCCCTCTGATACGAAACAAGAACCTCCATGGAGATATTACTCTTTTTAGCAAGCAGTAAATCTTTCTGCAATGCAGAATAGAGAGAGCCAACCTCTCCGGCCCTTAACTCGGAGTCACTTAATGAGGCGGCATAATAGAGCCCCCTCTCTGCACGGATCCGTGCAATTTCTTCGAAAAACTCACCCGGATACTTTTTAAAGCTATCACAGGAGTTACTGAAACTCTCAAGGCTCTTCATCTGCCCCTGAGAGAGTGAGGCGCATCCCGAACCGGAAAAAAGGAGCAGTGCCAGAAAACCGGCAATAAGAAAATTGAGGTTTTTCATAGTAAATAGTTTAATTACACTAAGATAATAAAAAAATGAATAAAAAAAGGCCTGCCGCATGGCAGACCTCCTTAAATTCACTTGCTTATGATTTATGCTTCGACCGATACCTTTGGCATCACCGATACATACGATCTGTTGTCAGCTTTTTTGCGGAAAACAACAACACCGTCGATAAGAGCATATAGTGTATGATCTTTACCGATACCTACATTTAATCCGGGCTTGTGGAGCGTACCCCTCTGACGAATCAGAATGTTCCCGGCTTTGGCGTACTGACCGCCAAACAATTTGACGCCTAATCGTTTACTGTGTGATTCGCGTCCATTTTTCGAACTACCGACACCTTTCTTATGAGCCATAATCTAAAATTTTTCCGGATTAACAATTAAACGATTTCTTCAATTTGAATTTGAGTAAGGTACTGACGGTGACCATTTTTCTTTCTGTAACCTTTACGGCGTTTCTTTTTGAAAACGATAACCTTGTCACCTTTCAGGTGTGTAAGAACGGTCGCCTTAACTGAGGAACCCTCTAAATAAGGAGCACCAACCTTAACAGCGCCATCGCTGTCAATAAGGAGAACCTTGTCGAATGAAATCGACTCACCCTCCTCAGCTTTAAGGCGATGAACAAAAATCTTCCTCTCCTTCTCAACTTTAAATTGCTGTCCTGCAATATCAACAATTGCGTACATAAAATAATTTTTAAAAATTAACGACTGCAAGCGGTTATGCTAAATAACTCTTATTCAATAGCTTAACAATCTTCTATCTAATAAATTGGGAACGCAAATATATACAATAATTTTTAAGCTGCAAAATTTCTCTGAATTATCCTCCAAAATCATCAAATGCAATATTTTCGTCAGGAACACCCAGATTGTCCAGCATATCGGTAACGGCACTGTTCATCATAGGCGGCCCGCAAAGATAGTATTCGATATCTTCGGGAGTCTCATGTGAGTTAAGATAATTATCGAGCAGCACCTGGTGTATGAATCCGGTATAACCTGTCCAGTTATCTTCCGGTTTAGGCTCACTAAGAGCAAGGTTGAATTTAAAATTGGGGAACTCCTTTTCAATGGCACGGAACTCCTCCTCGTAAAAGACCTCTCTCAGAGAGCGTGCTCCGTACCAGAAGCTCACCTTGCGTGATGTCTTTTCGGTATGGAACAGATGGAAAATATGGGAACGCATCGGAGCCATACCGGCACCCCCACCCACAAACACAATTTCGTTATCGGTCTCCTTAATAAAGAACTCTCCGTAAGGGCCCGAAATAGTTACCTTATCGCCCGGTTTTCGCGAAAATATATAAGAAGAACAAACCCCGGGATTTACATTCATAAATGTACCCTTGTTTCTGTCCCACGGTGGAGTGGCAATACGGATATTTAGCATAATTATATTCCCCTCTGCAGGATGGTTAGCCATGGAATAGGCCCTGAAGGTGTGCTCCTTGTTTTTCATCTTAAGATCCCATATCTTAAGAGAATCCCAGTCTTCACGGAATTTAGGCTCTACATCTATATCTTTGGAGAAATCTACCTCGGTGGGAGGAATATCTATTTGAATATACCCCCCCGATTTAAAGTCGAGTCTCTCCCCTTCCGGAAGTTTCACCACAAACTCCTTAATAAATGTTGCAACATTACTATTGCTGACAACCTCACACTCCCACTTTTTAATACCCAGAACCTCTTCAGGAACCTCTATCATAATATCTTCCTTAACCTTTATCTGGCAACCGAGACGCCACTGGTTTTTTTGCTGTTTACGGGTAAAAAAACCAACCTCCGTGGGGAGAATCTCTCCACCACCGGAAACCACCCGGCATTTGCACATTCCACAGGTACCCCCGCCGCCACAGGCCGAAGGAAGAAAAATTTTATTATTTGAGAGAGTGGTAAGCAGAGTCTCCCCCGGAGACACCTCCAGCTCTTTCTCGTCATTAATTACAAGTTTTACCTTTCCCGAAGGGGTAAGCTTAGCCTTGGCATAAAGCAAAAGAGCCACCAAAAGTAATATTACCACCAAAAAGGCAACAATTGACAAAAGCGTTATAACTGTTAATTCCATAGTCTTCTTCTTAGAGTTTAATACCCATAAAGCTCATAAATGCTATACCCATAAGCCCTACCACAATAAAAGTAATACCAAGCCCTCTTAAAGGAGCAGGCACATTGGAGTATGAGAGTTTTTCACGGATAGCAGCCAGAGCTACAATTGCAAGGAACCATCCCAAACCGGAGCCCAGCCCGAACACCGTTGCCTGAGCCAG
>CAYGGD010000012.1:3769-19673 GCA_964349315.1 uncultured Muribaculaceae bacterium | reverse complement strand
GCCCCGTCCGATAGAACATATTTATTAAGAAGAAAGTTTACCGGCAGCGTAACTCCCAATACAAAGATAACTGCCAGACCCAGACCTACCGCTGTTTTAATATTTTTGGAGACAGCCAGGTACGAACACATTCCAAGGAAATATGCAAATACCATATTGTCCACAAAAATAGACTTAACGAAAATACTTACTAATTCTTGCATAATGGTAATGTGTTATTTGTCTTCAATTAACTCTTTCTGAATACCTCTCTGAACCCAGATAAAAAGCCCTACCAAAATAAGAGCCATCGGAGGCAGAATAAAGAGCCCGTTATTCTCATAAAAACCCCCGTTGCGGATATACCACTGCTCCGGCACAATCTGATACCCCAAAAGGGTTCCCGAACCGAAAAGTTCACGGAAAAAGGCAACTACAACTAAAATTATACCGTAGCCCACCCCGTTTGCCAAACCATCGACCAAAGAGGGAAGAGGTTTGTTTGCAAGGGCAAAGGCCTCTATTCTTCCCATAATGATACAGTTGGTAATAATCAAACCCACAAACACCGACAACTGCTTACTAACCTGATAAGCGTATGCCTTAAGAACCTGATCGACAAGAATTACCAGCATGGCAATTACAACCAGCTGCACAATTATTCGTATTCTGTTGGGAATTGTGTTTCTGATTAGCGACACAATTACTCCCGAAAACCCCATTACAATGGTAACGGAAAGTGCCATAACCAAAGCAGGCTCTAATTTTACCGTTACCGCCAGCGCAGAGCAGATGCCCAGCACCAGCACCGTTACCGGATTATTCCTGAACAACGGCTCCGTAAATATCTTCTTCTCCATAGCTTAATTTTTTTTCGATAAAACCGAGATACTCCTTAATATTATTGAACATCATCTCCTCCACGGCATTGGAGGTTATTGTCCCTCCCGAAATAGCATCAACCTGATGAACATTTCCTGCCCTGGCTCCACCCTTCACAACCTTTACCGAGACAAAATTGCCATCGGCATCAAAAATCTTCTTATCTCTGAACTGATTATAAAAAGCCGGCGTGGTTATCTCCGCACCCAGCCCCGGAGTTTCGCTCTTATGATCGAAAGTGGCCCCGTAAATAGTATTAAAATCACTTCTCAGAGAGATATAGCCCCACACAGGCCCCCAAAGACCCGCCCCCCTCAGGGGAAATATATAGAGCCGCTCTCCGTTGTCCAGAGTACAGATGTAAAGAACCAGATTTTTATCCGCCACTGTAACAGAGGAGTCGGTAATGTACCTGGCATACTCGTTCTCAATAAAAGTGTCTTTGTCACCCTTAACCTGCCCTCCAAGCTGAACAGAGCGCAGAATCATCTCCATTCTCTCTGTCTCAACATTACGCTGCTGCCTCTCCTTAAGCAGAGAGGAGGCAAAAGCAAGCACCGAAGCAACAATTACAACCATAACTGTTGCATATATAACGGTATATAAATTATTATTGGTATCCATTGTCCTTTCACTTTAATTAATGTGTGCTCTTTTTAACCTTCTCTTAATGCTCGACTGCACAACCATGTGATCTATCAGGGGAGCAAAAGTGTTCATTAGCAATATTGCCAGCATCATCCCCTCCGGATAGCCCGGATTAAACACCCTTATGGTTACAGCAAGCAGACCAATTAAAAAGCCGTAAATCCATTTACCCCTTTCGGTCTGAGAGCCGGTAACCGGATCGGTTGCCATAAAAACAGCACCAAAAGCAAAGCCACCCATAACAAGGTGGTAATATGAAGGCAAAGCGAGGTACGATTCAGGCCCCGGAGCAACGGCATTCAGCAGAAACCCGGTAAGAACCCCGCCTGCAAACACCGAAACAATAATTTTCCAGCTTCCAATACCAGTGTAAACAAGCAGCAGCGCACCAATAAGTATGGCAGCAGTGCTGGTTTCACCAACCGAACCCGGTATAGTTCCTATAAACATCTCCTGAAATGAGGGTATATCAAGCCCCGCCTGAGCATTAGCCAAAGGGGTAGCTCCCGAAAAGCCATCTGCAAACTGTTCACCTCTTCCAGCTCCGGAAACCCAAATGCTGTCGCCCGACATAAAAGAGGGATAAGCAAAAAAGGCAAAAGCCCTTGCCAAAAGAGCCGGATTCCAGATATTCATTCCTGTGCCCCCGAACACCTCCTTACCCACAATAACTGCAAAAGCAACAGAGAGGGCAAGCATCCACAAAGGCAACTCCACAGGCATAATCAGCGGAATAAGAATACCTGTTACCAGATAACCCTCATTCACCTCATGGCCCCTGATTTGCGCCGAAGCAAACTCCAGACCCAGCCCCACTCCGTAAGATACTACAAGCATCGGCAACACTCTCCAGAAACCATAAAAGAAGAGAGCGGTTAAACTCATCTCCTCTCCGATAGCAACAGAATGCTGATAACCAACATTATACATACCAAAGAGCAGCGCAGGAACCAAAGCAAAAATAACCATTGTCATAGTTCTCTTAAGGTCTATGCTGTCGCGGATATGAGACCCTTTACGGGTAACGGTATCAGGTACAAAAAGAAAAGTTTCAAATGCATCAAAAGAGGAGTGCAGGAAACTCAGTTTACCTCCTTTACTGAAAGTCGGTTTTATATTGTCTAATAATTTTCTAATTCCTTTCATCTCTAACTCAAATTACGACATTTCTTTAATCATAAGCTCTATCCCCTGTGAGAGAATCTCTTGAAATTCGGTTTTCGAAGGGCACACAAACTCACAAAGAGCGAGATCCTCTTCAATAACCTCGTAAATTCCCAACGCCTCCATTTTGTCGATATCACCGGCCATTATTGCCTTTATCAGATACATAGGAAAGATATCCATCGGCGTAACTTTTTCGTACACACCGGTCATTACAAGAGCCCTCTCTCCCCCGTTCATATTGGTGTCCAGAGAGTATTTCTTATTAGGAAACAGCCAGGAGAAGTACGAGCGGGAAACACTGAACTTTTTGAATCTGAATGGTTTAATCCATCCAAACATCTCATGGTAGTTTCCCTCGTTCAGCAGGGTAATCTGATTATGGAAAAAGCCGAGAAACCCCTCATTACCCACATTGTCCCCGGTAAGAGCATTGCCGCTTACATAACGGACAGGTAAATGTTCCTGAGATACAAATTCAGAAATTTCACTCATGTTTATACCCGGCAAAGTTTCTATATAAGAGGGGTTGACACATTGAGGACCGGTAACGGCAACCACCTTTTTAACATCGTAAACCCCTTTAGTAAAGAGTCTGCCTATTGCAGCAAGAGAATACATATCTATTGTCCATACAACCTCTCCTCTGTTAACAGGGCTTAAATGGTGAATCTGAACCCCCACATTTCCACAAGGGTGAGGTCCGTCAAAAGTATGGATAATTACCCTCTCTAACCTGTGAAAAGGCGAGCTGGCATAGTTTTTTGCATGCAACGACAGATGAACTCCCCCCGGAGTAAGCTTATATAAGATATCAATTGCTGTTTGAATATTGTTTTTCTCCTGCCTTAGGGTAAAGTCGAGGTCTGAAGCAAGCGGCGATGAGTCGAAACCCGATATAAAAATTGCTTTCGGATCGACCCCAGTATCGGGAATGGTTCCGTATGGCCTCTGCTTAAAAGCAGCCCACAGCCCCCCCTCAATTATTGTATTTTTAAGTTCCTGCTTTTCTGCAACACGAAAATTAGGAGTGGTAAAGCTTAAATAGTCGTTTTTTCCATCTGCTCTAACCCTTACCTCCATAAGTTTTCGTTTTTCGCCCCTTACTATTTCGGAGACAGTGCCGCTTACAGGCGACGACAACTTTATTTCGGGACGCTTTTTGTCTGCCAAAAGAGGAGTTCCGGCCTTAACTTCATCTCCCTCCTTAACAAGCAGACGAGGATTAAAACCTTTGAAATCTGTCGGCTTTACGGCAACAACATCAGGCGACACCGTTTTGCTTATACGGGCCTCTGCCTCTCCCTTTAAAGGGATGTTAAGCCCTTTGCGTAATCGAATGTGGTTTGACATTATATTTCAAAATTTTGCAACAAATATACATATTATATTGTAATTTTGGGGCCTATGAAAAGAGAAATTTCGAACATTACCGAGGGGTTAAATCCTGCACAAAAACAAGCAGTTGAAGAGTTTGAGGGGCCATCGATAATTGTGGCCGGAGCAGGATCGGGCAAAACAAAAGTACTTACAACCAGAATCGCTAACATCCTCAGCCACGGGCATAAAGCAGGATCCATACTGGCCCTTACCTTTACAAATAAAGCATCGCGTGAAATGAAAGAGCGAATTGCCTCTCTTGTAGGCAGTGATAAAGCCCGTTACCTCTGGATGGGAACCTTTCACTCTGTTTTTGTAAGATTTCTCAGAGAAGATGCTCAACTTATAGGGTTTCCATCTTCATTCACCATTTACGACACCACCGATTCAAAAAGCGCAATTCGAAACTGCGTAAAAGAGCTCTCTCTTGACGAAAAACTTTACAAACCGGGAGAGGTTCTCTCAAGAATTTCAATGGCAAAAAACAACTTGATAACCCCCTCAGCCTACCTTAACAACAGCTCTCTTATACAGGCCGACGCTGCCATGCGGAAACCTCGCATAGCCGATATTTTTGCCCTGTACGAAAAACGTTGCAAACAGTCAGGAGCAATGGATTTCGACGACATTCTTCTTTACACAAATATCCTTCTGCGCGATTTTCCCGAAGTTCTGGATAAGCTGCGCAACCGTTTTTCGTATATACTTGTAGATGAGTATCAGGATACCAACTACGCACAATACCTGATAGTAAAAAAACTCTCCTCCCTCCACCGCAACATCTGTGTTGTAGGAGACGATGCACAAAGCATTTACGGTTTCAGGGGAGCGCGAATCGAAAATATCCTCAACTTTAAAAAAGATTATCCCGAAGCAAAAGAGTTCCGGCTCGAGCAAAACTACCGCTCTACCCAAACAATTGTTAAGGCAGCCAACTCACTTATTTCAAAAAACTCCAACCGGCTCAACAAAGAGTGTTTTTCTGCGGCAGACACAGGAGTACCCATAGAGGTTACAAAAGCTTACACCGACCAAGAAGAGGCATTTCTTACCGCCTCGTCCATAGTATCTACCATACACAACCACAAAGCGGCCTACAGCGAAATTGCCGTCCTTTACCGCACAAATGCACAGTCGAGGGCCATCGAGGAGGCACTCCGCAAACGATCGGTACCATACAAAATTTTCGGAGGCAAATCGTTTTACGAAAGAGCCGAAGTAAAAGACATTATGGCCTATTTTCGTCTTTTGGTAAACCCGAAAGACGACGAAGCATTTAAAAGGGTAATAAACATTCCGGCACGGAGCATCGGGGCCACCTCACTTGCCCGCCTAACAACAGCAGCCACAAATAACGGGCTCTCCATCTGGGAAACCATTCACCAAAACCCCTCCGATATCACCGCCACCATTACTTCAACCGGCATTAATAGCAGTACTGCCGGGAGAATTATTCAATTCTGCCAACTTATTTCAGAGATTAAAGAAAAAGCACTTACCGTCAATGCCTACGATGTAGCAATGGAGATCTTTATCCAGAGCGGATACTCTGCAATGCTAAAAGGAGAAAGTTCTGTAGAGGCACAGGCAAGGGCAGAGAATGCCGAAGAGCTCTTTAACTCAATAAAGGCATTTGTAGAAGAGCGCGAAGCTGAGGCAGACCTCGAACCGGAAAACACAGAGTCTATAAGGCAATCTGTTTTGCTTGGCGACTATCTGGAGACAATATCTCTTATGAGCGCCCTGGATAACGGCAACAACGAACAAGATGCAGACTCTGTTAGTCTGATGACTGTCCACTCGGCAAAAGGGCTCGAATTTTCCTATGTCTATATAATTGGCCTGGAAGAGAACCTCTTCCCTTCTCTCAACTCATCAAGCTCGGCAGAAGAGATTGAGGAGGAGCGGAGGCTTATGTATGTAGCAATAACAAGGGCAAAAAAAGCAGTAACAATATCCTATGCACAAACCCGCTTCCGCTGGGGCTCACATGTAAGTTACCCCCCCAGCCGCTTTATCAGAGAGATAGACCAACAATATGTCAACTGGCCCGATATGGCTGCGGAAAGAGGAGCTCCTGTTCATAAAACGGCAGTTGCTGCCGTCAGAATTCAACAGCAACGCCCTAAATTCACCCCACCCAAACCACCTAATCCCGATTTTCAGGCCGATCCTGTATCGAAACTAAAGGAGGGCCAACAAATAGAGCACGACCGTTTTGGATTCGGAAAACTTCTTACAATAGAGGGAGACCCTCTGAATTTGAGAGCGATAGTAGAATTTAAACAAGGAGGCAGAAAAGTTTTACTTCTAAAATATGCAAAACTTCGAATTGTAGAATAATTTGGCACGGGTTTTGTAAACTATTAAGATGAAGTTTTTCATAGTTTAAGTTTAGGTTAAGTAATGGGGTTTTATCACTAGGTGATAGAGCCCCATGAAATTTTACCCCCCCTTGTGATTACAGCGACCAGTAGCGGAAATTATTGACTTTATGCCTGAAAGCTCCGCGCACATCAACCACAAGACCGTCTTCTATAAGTAGTTCTGAAAACTCTTTTTCGCCCATATCCATAAACTCCGAATGGGGCACAGCCATAATAACGGCATTGTACTTACCAGAAGGTGCAGAGGCAAGAGCAATTTTATACTCCTCCATAACAGCATCGGCGCAGGCCCGAGGATCTACCACATCCACCCCAACCTTGTAACTCTCCAGCTCCTGAATAATATCCACAACTTTGGAGTTACGAATATCCGAAACATTCTCCTTGTAGGTGATACCCATAATTAAAACTCTGGCCCGTAACAGCGTAAGCCCGCCCGATAACAGCTTTTTTACAGTCTGCTTGGCAATATAGCCACCCATTGAATCGTTTACAAAACGGCCGGAAGCTATCATCTGAGGATGATACTTAAGCTCCGACGCCTTGTGTACCATATAGTAAGGATCTACCCCAATGCAATGTCCGCCGACAAGCCCCGGAGTGTATCGTATAAAATTCCACTTTGTGGCGGCAGCATCAATTACATCATAAGTGTTAATTCCAAGCCTGTTAAAAAGTATTGAGAGCTCATTCATAAGAGCAATGTTTACATCGCGCTGCGTGTTCTCTATTATTTTAGCAGCCTCCGCAACCTTAATATCCGGAGCCCTGTGCACACCAACCTCAACCACAGACTCATAAATAGCAGCCACCTCTTCTAACGACTCACTGTCGCAGGCCGAAACAATTTTAACGGTTCTGTGCAAAGAGTGCTCTGCGTCACCCGGATTAATTCTCTCCGGAGAGTACCCCACTTTAAAATCAGAGATCGCCTTCAGCCCCGAAAGATTCTCCAGCAACGGAACACACTCCTCGTTTGTACAACCCGGATACACCGTAGACTCGTAAACAACATAGTCGCCCCTCTTTAAAACCCCGCCCACTGTTGTGGTAGCTTTCAGCAGAGGCGAAAGGTCGGGATTGTTGTATTTGTCTATTGGTGTTGGCACTGCAATAATAAAAAAAGAGGCCTCCTCAAGCTTTTTAACATCAGAGGTAAAGAGAATATCCCTCCCCTCAAAAGACTCCTTTTTAAGCTCTCCGCTGGGATCCACCCCTTTTCTCAGCAACTCTACCGTCTTTTCTTTAATATCAAAGCCAATAACAGAAAAATGTCTGGAAAATTCGAGAGCCAGAGGCAGCCCTACATAGCCTAAGCCAACCACGGCCATCTTAATATTTTTGGAGATAAGCTTGTTATACATATTGCTCTTGTGTTAGTGATTGATTATGAACCAGGCAAAGATAAGAGAATTCGGTATATTTTCCTTATATTTGTAACCTGTTGCCAAATCAATTTTTACCATGTCGTGGTTTGTACTATACACCTCTGCCCGGGCAGAGAAAAAGGCAGAATACCGTCTTACACAATCAGGAATAGAGTGTTTTCTCCCTCTGCACAAAGTAAAAAGGCGGTGGAGCGACAGAACAAAAATTGTCGAAGTTCCGCTTTTTAACTCATACATTTTTGTTAACTGCCAGGAACACAAGCTAAGAGAGCTTTTACTTACACCGGGAATATCCAGAATAGTCTACTATCTGGGAAAACCGGCAGTAGTCCGTGAAACAGAAATTGAGGCAATTAAAGAATTTTTACATATAGCACAACATCGCGAAATAATCACCAATGGCGACCAGGTTGAAATAATCTGCGGTCCTTTCGAAAAACACACCGGCAAAGTGATTGAAAAAAGCGACAAATGGGCCAAGCTCTTTTTGGAAGAGATAGGAGCCAAAATTTGCGTATCTTTGCTGGAGATAGACAAGAAAAAGAGTCAGGAAAGATAATTTACATAATAATCAATGGATTACAACACTCAAAGAACCAAGCTGATAATGCCCGAATATGGACGGCATGTTCAGAAAATGATAGAATATGTTACCTCTATCCCCGATAAAGAAAAACGGAACGAACAAATAAGAGCTGTAGTTGGAGTTATGGGTATTCTTAACCCCCAGCTCAGAGACCTCAGCGACTTCAAGCATAAGTTGTGGGACCACGTACAAATAATATCCGATTTCGAAATTGAAATCGATTCTCCCTACCCCATTCCCACAAAAGAGACCTTCACCACAAAACCCAACCCCGTTCCGCTCGACAAAACCCCGCTCAAAGCAGCTCACTATGGTCGCAACATACAAAACATGATTGAGATGATTGCCTCCAGACCTCAGGACGAGCTCAGAGACAGCATGGTTATTGTTCTTGCAAATTACATGAGGCAACAATACCTTATCTGGAACAAGGATTCTGTTTCAGAGGAGACCATCTTTAAAGATCTCTTAACCCTGTCGCAGGGAAAACTCTCTGTACCTGAAGGGTACCACCTACCTCCTATTCAGCACATCCCACAGAGTCAGCAAAACACCCAGCACAGAAACGATCACCACCGTCAGCAGGGAGGATACAAAGGCAACAGAAAAAAACAAAATAAAAGGAAATAATGGCAACATTCAGAGTAGAAGGAGGACACCGGCTTAAAGGAGAAATTACCCCCCAGGGAGCAAAAAACGAAGCTCTGCAAATACTCTCTGCCGTGTTGCTAACTCCGGAAAAAGTGGTAATTCATAATGTTCCTGATATAGTTGATGTTAATAAACTTATTCAGCTGCTTCAAAGGCTGGGAGTAGAGGTAGAACGCCTTTCCGGACATCACGAGAAAAAAGGCGATGTTGCTTTAATATCACACTCCTACTCTTTTTGTGCAGCAAATATCGACACCGGCTTTATAACATCTCCGGAATTCTGCACCATGGCATCGGCCCTCAGGGGCTCGGTTATGCTTGTAGGGCCGTTACTGGCCAGGTTCGGGTCGGCACTTATGCCAAAACCGGGCGGCGACAAAATAGGACGCAGACGCCTCGACACCCACCTGACAGGCCTGGAACAACTGGGAGCAGTGCTTAAATACGAAACAAAAGGGGCATACTACCATCTCTCCTGTTCGCGGCTCAAAGGGTGTTATATGCTTCTGGACGAAGCTTCAGTTACCGGAACAGCCAATATCGTGATGGCAGCAGTTCTTGCCAAAGGACACACAACCATTTACAACGCTGCCTGCGAGCCATATCTGCAGCAACTCTGCAAAATGCTAAACCGTATGGGAGCCAAAATCAGCGGAGTCGGCTCAAACCTGCTAACTATAGAGGGAGTTGAATCTCTTCACGCTACAGAGCACACCATACTTCCCGATATGATCGAAATTGGCAGTTTTATAGGTTTGGCAGCAATGACAGCCAGCTCTGTAACGATAAAAAATGTTTGCTACGAACAACTCGGCATTATCCCCGAACAGTTCCGCCGCCTGGGCATTTCAATAATCAAAAGAGGTGACGACATTTATATCCCTACACACGAAAACTACGAAATAGAGAGCTTCATGGACGGCTCCATCATGACTATCTCCGACGCACCATGGCCGGGTCTTACCCCCGACCTTCTCTCGGTATTTTTAGTAGTAGCAACACAAGCCAAAGGGTCTGTGCTGATACACCAGAAAATGTTCGAAAGCAGACTCTTTTTTGTTGATAAACTGATTGATATGGGAGCCCAGATAATTCTCTGCGACCCTCACAGGGCAACAATTATTGGTCACAACAGAGAATTCTGCCTTAGGGCAACCCGTATGGCCTCACCCGATATCAGGGCAGGTATAGCCCTGCTTATAGCGGCAATGAGCGCAAAAGGGGTTAGCATAATTGAGAACATAGAACAAATAGACCGAGGATATCAAAACATAGACCAGCGCCTTAATTCAATCGGCGCAAATATTCAAAGAGTATAACGATGGCAAGGAAAAAGAGCACTAACGCCGAAACATCACAGGCACCCAAAGGAAAAGAGGCAATAAAGCTCATAGTCGGGCTCTTTTTTGCAGCCCTGTCAGTTTTTACCTTAGTGGCACTCTTATCCTATCTCTTCACATGGTCGCACGACCAATCACTTCTTTCGCGCCCCGATGTCTGGAGCGCAATTGTTCCGGTAGAAAACGGAGCAGGAAAGCTGGGCTTTTTCTGGGCAAACCTGTTATTGTCAAAACTTTTCGGATTAGGGTCATTTGTATTTCCTCTATTTTTCGGAGCAGTCTCAGTTTACTACCTTAAAATAAAAAACATCCGCCTTGCCAAAACATTTTACCTTACAATATACGGTGCAATAATCCTCTCGCTTCTCTTCTCCTTTATTTTCGGATTCACCCGCTTCGACGACATCTTTGGAAACGGAGTAGGCGGATCATACGGATATTTTGTAAATCGCTGGCTAATAGCAATGTTAGGCTCTATAGGGGCCGGAGCACTGATTTTTATTGTCTTTATCGCCTGGCTTATAATGGTTAACAAAAATATTGTCCACTGGATAAACAGGGGGCTCTACCTTATGTTCCACCACAAAAAAGAGCCGGCCCGGCCAGTACCCGGTAATGATCTGCAACCCGAAACAGCAACAGAAACTGAGTTTGAAGTTAAACCCGACACCGAGTTTGAGATTAAAACCGATACAGAAACCGAAGTTAAACCGGATATTGAGTTTGAAATTATACCCGAAAAAGAGCCGGAGATAGAACTTCTACCCGACGAAATGGATACCCTCTTTGACCCACGTCTCGATCTGCCCAACTACAAGCCTCCCGGAATAGATCTTTTAGACGACTATAAAAACCAGATTTACAAAGTACCTGCCGAAGAGCTCGAGCGCAACAACCGCAAAATTGTTAAAACTCTGGGCGACTACAAAATCTCGGTAGAGAAAATTTACGCCCGCACCGGCCCCACTGTTACCCTTTACGAAATTGTTCCAAGTGCAGGAGTGCGCATATCGCAGATAAAACGGCTCGAAGACGACATCGCATTGTCGCTGGCAGCCAGAGGAGTAAGGATAATTGCTCCAATACCGGGAACAAATGCCGTAGGAATAGAGGTTGCCAACAATAAACCGAGCATTGTACCAATGAAATCACTGCTCGAAGACCCCAAATTCCGCAACAGTAAATTCGACCTTCCGGTTATACTCGGCAGAACCATCTCCAACGAACCTATGACATTCGACCTTGCAAAGATGCCTCACCTTTTGGTAGCAGGGGCCACAGGACAAGGTAAGTCGGTAGGGCTAAATGCAATAATAACATCGCTTCTCTTTACAAAGCACCCTTCGGAGATGAAAATGGTGCTTATAGACCCCAAAAAGGTAGAGCTTTCTCTCTACTCAAAAATTGAGAAACACTTTCTGGCAAAACTGCCCGATAACGAGGATGCCATTATAACCGACACCCAAAAGGTAATTTACACCCTAAAATCGCTCACCATAGAGATGGACACCCGTTACGACCTCTTAAAACTGGCACACGTGCGCACAGTGAAAGAGTATAACGAAAAGTTTTTGTCACGCCGTCTTAACCCACTTAAAGGGCATAAGTACATGCACTTCATTGTGGTGGTGATAGATGAATTTGCCGACCTCCTTATGACTGCAGGACGCGAAATAGAGGAGCCGATAGTACGCCTCGCACAGCTTGCAAGAGCAATAGGCATCCACCTGGTTATTGCAACACAAAGGCCTACTACAAATGTTATCACGGGTCTTATTAAAGCCAACTTCCCGGCCCGTATAGCTTTCAGGGTAATATCCAACATCGACTCCCGTACAATTCTCGAAACCACAGGTGCAAACCAGCTTGTGGGACGCGGTGATATGCTTATCTCTGTAGGGGGCGAACTTAGCCGTGTTCAGTGCGCCTATATCGACACTGCCGAAGTAGAGAGAATAACCGCTTTTATCGGCGATCAGCAAGGATACGCTTCGGCACACTATTTGCCTGAGTATACAGGAGAAGAGGGTGATGGTCTCTCCATAGGTGATGTAGACCTCGGAAAGAGAGACAAGCTCTTTGAAGAAGCAGCCAGACTGGTTGTACAATATCAGCAGGGATCTACCTCACTTATACAGCGCCGCATGAACCTTGGATACAACCGTGCCGGAAGAATAATGGATCAGCTTGAGGCAGCCGGAATAGTAGGCCCATCCGAAGGTAGCAAGGCAAGACAGGTACTCATAACAGACTTTAACTCACTTGACAGAATATTAGACTCTTTAAATTAACCAAATGACAGCCGCACTATTAGCTCTTATACTCATCTGCAGCAACACTGCTGCACAGGCACTTCCGGCTTCTGTCGATCTGCTTGGGAAAATGGCCACAACAATCAAAAGCAATCCTGCCATGGAACTCTCTTTCGAAATGGTGGCAAAAGACAGTGACGGTTTTGTCTCCGGCAACTTTAAAGGTACAGTGCAGGCACAGGGGCAGTCGTTCCGGCTAATAAATCCTATGCTCGAAATTCACTGCGATGGATTGTCAAAATGGATTCTCAATAACGAAACGGGCGAGCTTACAATATTCCCCAACGATACCACCCAAGCAGACCTTATAGAAAACCCTGTCGGCTTTCTGACAACGCTTAATAATGGAAACAACAGCTACAGCTACTCTTCAAAAGCCAAGGAGGGACTCTCTCCCCACTCAGGAAAAGGGTTATGGTATGTCGAACTCACTCCCAAAGCCCGTCACACACCCTATAAAAGTATAGTAATAGGTATCGAAAAAGAGAGCTCTCTTCCTGCATCTATAGAGTACATATCAACTGACGGAAGCAACTACACCATTATTATTACGAAACTCACAAAAATGCCTCTGTGGCCCGATAACTACTTCCGGTTTCCAAAAGAGCGAACAAACGGCCTTATTGTTACAGACCTCCGGTAGCCAGATTAAACACCTCTAAAATAGAAGGATAAGTTGTTGCCAGATACTCCGGCAACTCCTCTCTTTTTACCCACACTGCCTTTTCTATATGTTCAGAAATCTGAGGCACAGTGTCCAGAACATTACTCGAATACTCCATTTTGTACCACCGGGTACACTTCAGATTGTACTTTCCATCGCGTCGAAAAGAGTGATAGGTATCACATATATGCCCCCCTATTTCCAAAACATCACCGTCCAAACCACACTCCTCCTGTACCTCTCTCAGGGCAGAAGTTCGGATATCTTCGTTTGGCTCCTGGGTCCCCTTGGGAAGGTCCCATCTGCCGTATCGGAAAATAAGTAAAAAGAGCCCATCTCTGTTTGTTACAACTCCTCCCCCCGCATTTATGCGATTTAGACCTGTACAAATCTGTTTAAAGGTTCCCTCCTGCGAAACGCTGGGAACAAACAACTTAGAAATATTAGGTGTAGAGTAAAATAGTTTGGGAAGCTCTGCCAGTTCGGGAAACGAACCGGGGCTGTAAAGTATCGCTTCGGGGTCGTTGAGTGGCTGCTCCTCAGGGCTGCAAACTGCAAGACGGCGATCTTCAAAGAAGATGTTATACATTTATAAAAGAATTGTTTTTACTATCTTTGTACAAAGATACTTTTTTATGGAGTCAACTGAAAAAATAATTGCACGGCAACTCTTAGAAATCAAAGCCGTTTCATTGAGCGTAGAGAAACCATACCTATGGGCATCAGGTTGGAAATCACCTATTTATTGTGATAACAGAAAAATTTTGTCCTATCCGAGAGAGAGGACTCTTGTATATAAAAGTTTGGTTCGTCTAATTGAAAAATATTACAGCAAAGCTGATGTAATTGCCGGCGTTGCCACAGGCGCTATTGCATGGGGAATGCTTGTAGCCGAAGCACTTGGCAAGCCATTCGTTTATGTAAGGCCCAAACCTAAAGATCACGGCACGGGAGCCCAGGTAGAGGGCGATCTGCCTCCAAAGGCAAATGTTGTTATTGTAGAAGATCTCATCTCTACAGGACAAAGCTCTCTCTCCGCAGCAGAAGCACTCGGCAAAGAGGGGGCAAGCGTTATGGGCATGGTAGCCATCTTCTCCTACAACTTTAATACTGCAAGGCGCTCTTTCGAATACAGCAACATCGAGTTGCGTACCCTTACCAACTACGACACCCTAATTGACGAAGCTGTCGCCTGTAACTACATTAAACCGGAGGACCTTGAAACTCTCCGCGACTGGCGCTACAAACCCGATACCTGGAGGCAATAGCCCCACAGTAAATAAATATAAATGGATAACACTCACATAGAGGGCAGAGTCGTAAGCATAGCACGTTCTGCCGAGGTTCTTTTTACAGTTTTTTCCGACCTTAGCAACTTCACAGGCAACCTTCCGCCCGACATTGCCGATAAAGCAGAAATATCAGTTACTCCCGACACTCTTATAGCAAAAGTGCAGGGGTTCGAACTGGGAATGAAGGTAATTGAAAAAACCCCCTTCGAAAGGGTCCGCTATCAGCAATACGGAGCCACCCCCATACCTTTTACAGTTACAGTAAATCTGCAACAACTATCCCCCACCTCTACTCAGTTTCAACTGGTGCTGGACACCGAACTCTCCGGTATGTTCAAAATTATGCTCGGAGGCAAACTGAAAGAAATTGTAGAGAAAATAACATCCGAACTCGAAAAAGCAATGCCATGAGATACATTATTCCAATAATAGCAGTTATCGTAATGAGTTTTACTATACGCCCCGCATCTAACAGCAAACACCTCAATCACTCCGTTATTCCGGAACCTCAGGTGATTATAGCCCAACCCGGCAAAAATTTTCCTATTAACTCCGGGACACTCCTGGTGGCTAACGGTTACGAAGAGATTAACTCTGCAACCTTCCTCAAAAACTACCTCTCCCGTTATTACGGTATTGGTGTAACCATCGTTAACTCCCCGCCCAAAAAAGAGAAAAAGGGAGATAGCAACATAATTGAGCTGAAAATCGGTGATTTATGCACTATTGAATCACTGCCGCAATATGGCTTCGACAACAACCATTTGCAGCTCGAAGGTGCCTACTATGTTCAGGTAAACGACAAAGCAGTCACTGCACAAGGGGCAAACCCGCAGGGGCTTTTTTACGCTGTACAGACAATTATTCAGCTTTTACCCCCCACAAAAGAGGCAAAAGTTACACTTCCCCCAACAACGGTTCTCGACTTCCCCCGTTTCGAGTACAGAGGTATGCATCTGGATGTTGTAAGGCATATCTATTCTGTCGATTATGTAAAACAGTACATCGACTATCTGGCACTACATAAAATGAACTACTTCCACTGGCACCTTACAGACGACCAGGGCTGGCGGATGGAGAGCAAAAGTCACCCTAAGCTTAACGAAATCGGTTCGTGGCGCGCAGGAACAATAATCGGAATATTCCCCGGCACAGGTGTCGACAGCACCCGCTACGGAGGGTACTACACCATCGAAGAGATGAAAGATATTATTGATTATGCCGCAAAAAG
>CAYGGD010000012.1:1715-3669 GCA_964349315.1 uncultured Muribaculaceae bacterium | reverse complement strand
GGCAGAGAGTTTATCGGATGGGACGAAATGCTGGACGACGGCCTGGTAAAAGGGGCTATTGTGATGAGCTGGAGAAACGCCGAAAACGGCATTAAAGCTGCAGAACTTGGCCACAAAGCAATAATGACCCCTCTCAGATACAGCTATTTTAATGTAGCACAAAAACTTAACGAAGACACCCTCTGCCACCGTTCATGGCATGTTCCCGTCGACTCTGTTTACCTCTTCGAACCCATACCCAAAGGAACTCCTCCCGAAGTTGCCAAAAACATAATCGGAGGCCAGGGCTGTATGTGGACAGAATACTTTCCTCACCGCCAAAGGCTCGAATATGGAATATTCCCCCGCCTCTCAGCCATTGCCGAAGTTTACTGGACAAACCCCGGCAACAAAAACTGGCCTAAATTCCAGCTTAAACTTGTAGATCAGTTCAACCGCTACGACCTCTGGGGAGCCAACTACTCCACAGAAATTTTTTCGTCATCAAACTTCGACAGAAACAGATACTAAGCACGCTAATAATAACTAACCCTAAATGAATGCTCCCGACAATGACACTAAATAAGACCAGTACACAAGCTGATATTAGCATCACTATTGATAAAAATGTGGCGCTAATCATTATTAAGGAGCCAAAAGAAATGTCAATTGACAAAATTGTGTCACATATAGACAAAATTAATCAGATTCCCGAACTCCCCGATCATCTACACATATTAACAGACTGTTCAAACTCCATAGCTAAGTTCTCAATAAGTGATACCCCGAAAATAGAGAAAGCAATAAGCAGAATAACACCAAAGTTTAAATCGATTAAACACGCACTGGTACTTACAAAGCCCAAGGAGACAGCTATAGCAATGAATATGGAGAATAAACCCATTGACAATTGCTATATTATGAAAATTTTCTTCTCAATAAACAATGCAAAGGAGTGGCTAAAGGAGAAGTAAATAAAATACTTTTACCCCGGCAATTCACCGATTATCTTTCAGAGGCAGCAGGCCCAGTTAATGCCCCTGTGATTGTTGACGCCATTTTAAATACCCCTCCGGTAACATCCATACGCCTAAACCCAAAAAAGAGAGCAGCCCCAAATGTTGAGTGTGTTGACAATACAGCAATTTTGCAAAATAACATAATTCCCTGGTGCAGCAACGGCTACTATCTGCACGAGCGTCCCAACTTCACTCACGACCCCGTTCTCCACGCAGGCGGCTACTATGTTCAGGAGCCCAGTTCAATGATAATCGAACAACTTGCCCCGCTTCTCAATAACACCACTAAACCAATAACAAATATTCTCGACCTCTGTGCTGCACCCGGCGGCAAAAGCACCCACCTGATTTCTATTGCCCCTGCAAACAGCTCTATCACAGCCAACGAAGTTATCCGGAGCCGTGTTGCACCCCTTAAGGAGAATATTCTCAAATGGGGCAACCACTCAGTAAATGTTACCAATAAAGATCCCCGGCAAATAACAGATATGATGGACAGGCAGGGCTCTCTTTTCGACTTTATTCTTGTTGATGCCCCCTGCTCGGGCGAAGGTATGTTCCGCAAAGACCCCACTGCCATAAAGGAATGGTCGGTAGAAAACGTTGCTATCTCAGCAGCACGGCAAAAAAGGATTGTTGCAGATATCTGGCCTGCTCTCTCCCCCGGAGGCTATCTCGCCTACAGCACCTGCACATTTAATATATACGAAAACGACCTTAATATCGAGTGGATAAAAGAGCAACTCGGCGCAGTATCCATCCCGCTTAACCTGCCCGATATGGAGCAGTGGGGAGTGGTAAAAGCACCCTGCGGCGGGTACCGTTTTTTCCCGGGGCTTGTTAAAGGTGAAGGGCTTTTTTTTACTCTTCTGCAAAAAAACGGAACCTTCACTCCTACGCCAAAACCACAGTTTAACCACAGCAAATCATCACACTCTAACCCAAACAATCCCTCC
>CAYGGD010000012.1:0-1615 GCA_964349315.1 uncultured Muribaculaceae bacterium | reverse complement strand
TAACCCAAACAATCCCTCCTTCCACTCAAACTCCGGCAAGCCACATACCACCCGACCCCACTCACATACTCCGGCCATCTCAAACTTCATTCCCGAAGAGCCGCTCTCTTCAAACTTTTTGCACAACTATCCTCTTATTCCCCTGACTCACAGGCAGGCAATAGAATATTTAGCCAACCACTCAATTAAATTACCTGACGAAACTCCTTTGGGACTGGTTGTAGTAACATATGGAGGATTACCCCTGGGATACGCCAAAAATATAGGAACAAGAGCAAATAATTTATATCCAAAAAATTGGCGAATCCGTAATTTGTAAAAAAGTGATATTTACACAAAAAAATATTATATTTGTGTGGATATGGATACTCCCTTCACCTACAACAAATTTGTAACCGGCTCAAACTTCATTGCAAGACAAAAAGAGCTAACTCTCCTTACAAACCTTGTGAGGCAGGGTCAGCACTCTCTTATTTACGAACCACCTAAAAGCGGTAAAAAATCACTTGTACAGCAAGCGCTTATTAATTTAAGAAAAGAGAACCATAGTTTCAGTGCTGCCAATATCAATCTGTTTAATGTCCGCACCAAAAGGCACCTTCTCTGCAAACTATGCAACACACTTCTCGATCTTTTCAGCAATTCTTTGGACGAAAAAGACAAACTACTGAGTGAACTATGTCCCGGCATCAGCTACTTTTCCATTGAAGATCAAATGGATTCTGATCCTGAAATCGACACCCGCCCCATTGACGACGATACTACCCGCAGTTTGCTTAACCTACCGGAACTGCTCTCACAAAAATTCTCAGTAAAAGTTGTTGTTTACATCGAAGAGTTTCAGGAAATACTATTACAAGACAACTCTTACGACACCCTCGACATTATAGAAAAAGCAATGATGGAGCACAAACATAGTACCTACATCATTACCGGCTCTTTTGTCAACTCAATGAAAGAGATTTTCGAAGAAAAAAAATACTTTTACAACTTTGCCGAAAGAATCAAGCTTGAACCTTTTGACGAAAAGAGCCTTTCCGATTTCTATATCCGCAGCTTTTTAAAGGCAGGCAGGGTAGTATCCAAGGAGCTTGCCAGCATGATGTACTATCTCACAGAAGGCCATCCCTGGTATGCCCAACAGCTTGGCGATATCACCTTTGGTATAACCCGCGGCTATTTATCAGAGCAAATTGTCCGGCAATCCTTCTCCTCGCTTCTGGAACTTCACTCCTACCGCTACCAGTTGATAACCAGTCGACTCAGCCGTTTTCAGATTAATTTTCTCAGAGCCATAATGGACGAAGTTCAACAATTCAGCTCCAACGATGTTATGAATTACTACGGATTTAACTCTTCGGCCAATGTCAAACGACTTAAAGACGCAGTAAAGAGAAAAGAGATACTTACAGAAGAGAACGGACAATGGCAGTTTCTTGATCCCCTTTTCAAAACCTGGCTACGCACCGTCTATTTTCAGATGTAAACCCTCTACGGATGTAACCCCTTATGAAAAAGATTCTTTTAGCAATTACCGGTGCCAGCGGCCAAATCTACGCATCCAAAGCCATAGATATAATTCACAGCCGTCAAAGCCACTCAGGCCTGCAAAACC
>CAYGGD010000011.1:0-28084 GCA_964349315.1 uncultured Muribaculaceae bacterium | reverse complement strand
ATGTATGTAGGTTGTTGGGAGTATAAAGGAGGTAACAATCTGTCTGTTATGCACAAAGAGCATCTTCAGTACGAATTTGTTAAAATTGCTACAAGAAATTATAAAGAGTAACTATTCTAAAGATATGGACTTTACACTAAAAGTATGGCGCCAGAAAAACGCTAAATCAAAAGGTAATTTTTGTACATATCAGGTAAAGGATATCTCTCCGGATACCTCTTTTCTTGAGATGTTGGATATACTTAACGATCAGCTTATAAGGCAGGGGGCCGATCCGGTTGCTCACAATAAAGGGTGTAAGCAAGAGGGGCCC
Organism: uncultured Muribaculaceae bacterium; assembly: GCA_964349315.1. Classification (GTDB taxonomy): domain Bacteria; phylum Bacteroidota; class Bacteroidia; order Bacteroidales; family UBA932; genus Bact-08. The sequence continues at coordinate 27,771 of CAYGGD010000011.1, read as the reverse complement.
GTTGCTTTCGATCACGATTGCAGAGAGGGCATTTGCGGCATTTGCTCATTGTATATTAACGGAAGAGCACACGGACCCGACGACGAAATTACCACCTGCCAGCTACATATGCGTAAATTTAAAGATGGTCAGACAATAACAATTGAGCCATGGCGTTCTGCAGGTATGCCGGTAATTAAAGATCTTATAGTTAACCGAAACGCACTGGATAAAATTTTACAGGCAGGCGGGTATGTTTCAGTCAATACAGGTGGAGTACCGGATGCCAACGCAATTCCAATACCCCGGGATGATGCCGAGGAGAGTATGGATGCTGCCTCTTGTGTAGGATGTGGCGCATGTATAGCCACCTGTAAAAATGGTTCGGCAATGCTTTTTGTTTCGTCAAGAGTTAGTTCGCTGGCTCTTTTACCTCAGGGAAAGGTAGAGGCAGCACGAAGGGTAAAAGAGATGGTTGCCAAAATGGACGAACTTGGCTTTGGGGCCTGTACTAACACAAGAGCGTGTGAGATGGAGTGTCCCAAAAGTATCTCAATATCCCATATTGCAAGATTAAACAGAGAATATCTGCTGGCAAAAATAAAAGATTAACAGTGCTTTAGTTAAGAGCTTTTTTGTAGGCCCCTACCCCGTTAAAAGTAACAATCAATTCTTCAAATACCATAGGAGGATCATCTTCCGGTGTAAGTAAACGGTAGATAATTCCCATAAGATAGTTTTCATCGTAATAAAGCTCTACCCTGATATTATCCGAAGCGCCGCTGATGCTCTCTGGAAATAAAGGGTTGGTGATTACAAAGTAGGCATTCTCCTGCATAAAAGTGCCGGCAACTGGCAGAGGAACTTCGTTGTAATAAAACTCTGTAATATTAGGCATTTTAAATACTATTCTCTGAGGCTTCATAAGTTCTCTCCTGATTTTCTGGATGTTTTCACCCAAAAATTTCACTGCATCGGGAAATTCATTAGCCACTACAGGGCTGTATATAATTTGCACCATTACACCATTAGTATCCAAATCCCAGGACCCGGTAAGAACTATTGGCTCAAGCTCTTTATTACAACTGAACAGCGATAGCAAAACAACTGCAGCCGCTGCAAAAATCGAAAATTTACGAATTGGTTTCATGCTTATTAAATAAGAGTACATTGCAAAATTATTAAAATTAACGCCGAAAACTATTAAATTTGTAAAAATAACAGATTATGGAATTTTTCTGTACCTGCAACTCATTGCCCGTTCATGTGTCAGATACCAAAACAGGGAGCAAGACAATAGTTTTGCTGCATGGTTATCTAGAAACACTTTACATCTGGGAAGAGTTCACTGCCCTGCTTTCGCCCTTTTACAGGGTTGTTTCTGTCGACTTGCCCGGACACGGGCTATCCGGCTCTTACTCAGTTAATACTATGGAGAAGTGTGCAGAAGTAGTTAAGTCTGTGCTCGATAATCTGGGAATTACTAACGCTGTTATTGCGGGTCACTCTATGGGAGGATATGTTGCAGTTGAAGCTATAAAATTGTATCCCTCGCTTTTTTCGGCGCTCATAATGATTAACTCAACACCTTTTGCCGATCCCCCAGAAAAAATTGAAGATCGTCAAAGAGAGATTGAGATAATTAAACAAAATAAAATACACACCCTTATTAAGCTTGCAGTTTCCAATATGTTCTCAAAAGCTAATTTGAGTAAGATGGAAGAAAAAATTGTTGAAATTTCTGAGATTGCTGAGGTTCATGACCCGGAAGGGATAGCAGCGTCACTTAAAGGACTTATTATTCGTAACGATAACACTCAGTTTTTAAGCAATTTATCGTTTCCCATTATTTTTATTTTCGGAGAACACGACAATTATATTTCTAAGGAGAAAAGAGAGTCGATAATCAGTAGTTTACCCCGCGCAAAGTTTCACACTCTTTCGCAATCGGGGCATAACAGCTTTATAGAAGAGCCGCAGATTTGTGCTCAACCCATAATTGATTTTATAAACAGTTTATAATATTTATTGCCATGAAAATTTCCGGAAAGATCCTCCCATTAATTATGCTTTCGAGCCTGTTTTTAATTGTAAATACTTCACTCTTTTCTCAAAACAACTTAAGAGAGCACGGAATCGAAATCGGGATATTCCGCCCGGGACAAAATAATGCTATTACAGATGTTCCCGGTGTAAGAGTAGGGCACACTACAATAGTAGAAGGCGATGATGTTAGAACCGGAGTAACAGCAATTGTTCCTCACGATGGCAATATATTTAGGCAAAAAGTTCCGGCCGCAATCTATTCAGGAAACGGATTCGGAAAGCTTGCCGGTTACACCCAGGTAAAAGAGCTTGGTAATATAGAAACCCCTGTTATTCTTACAAATACAATGAGTATAGCGCCTGCCTTGGATGCGCTCATAACCTACACTTTAATGCAGGAGGGTAATGCAAATATCGGCTCTGTAAATGGTGTGGTAGGGGAGACAAACGACGGAGGTCTTAATAACATCAGAGCAAGAAAGGTTAGTGTAAATCATGTGCTTTCGGCTATTGAAAATGCCTCCTGCGGTCCGGTTGACCAGGGTAATGTAGGAGCTGGAACAGGCACAATTGCATTTGGATTTAAAGGGGGAATAGGCACCTCTTCCAGAGTTCTTCCTCAGTCGCTTGGTGGATACACAGTAGGTGTGTTGGTGCAATCGAATTATGGGGGAGTATTGGAGATAGCAGGAGTTCCGATAGGCAAAATACTTGGTCGTTACGACTTTAAAAGAGATATTGATACCTATGCCGATGGTTCATGTATGATGGTTGTTATTACAGATGCTCCGGTAACCTCCAGGAATCTTGAGAGAATTGCCAAAAGAGCAATGCTGGGGTTAGCCAAAACAGGAGGGATAGCATCAAACGGAAGCGGCGATTATGTTATCGCTATCTCTGTTGCAAAGGAGAATATTCTTGACGAAACTACAGCTACTTATAATCCTGTAGAGCTGCATAATCATTCTCTTTCATCTTTATTTTTAGCAACTATCGAAGCTACCGAAGAGGCCCTTATAAATTCGCTTTTTGCTGCTGAAACTATGAAGGGTTTTAATGGAAGGGTAGTGGAGGAGCTCCCGAAAAAAAGGGTTATTGAGGAGATTAAAAAAGCCAGAAACCTACCATAAAAAATTATCAAAAGGATATCTTCCGGCATGAATCTCGGCAACCATTTTGTACAGGTCGTTCCTTAGCTTGTCGATATTTGTCTTGTTTTTGGCTGATATAAATATGCACGGTGCGTGCTCTTTTCCTATCCAGCTCTTTTTAAGCTCATCAAGACTGATATTCTCTCTTTTTGTCTCTTCAAAATCAAACTCATCCTTAGGGATATGGTTGTAAGCATCAATTTTATTGAAAACAAGAAACACCGGCTTGTCCTTTGCCCCAATTTCGTGAAGGGTCTCATTTACAACCGAAATATGCTCTTTAAAGTTTGGATGTGAAATATCTACTACATGCATCAGTATGTCCGATTCTCTAACTTCGTCAAGAGTACTTTTAAACGATTCAACAAGCTGGTGGGGCAGTTTTCGTATAAATCCTACAGTGTCGCTCAGCAAAAAGGGGACATTTTCTATAACAACCTTTCGTACTGTGGTATCGAGAGTTGCAAATAGTTTATTTTCGGCAAAAACATCACTTTTTGCCATAAGGTTCATTATGGTACTTTTTCCAACATTTGTATATCCCACAAGAGAAATTCGAACCAGACTACCTCTGTTACCGCGTTGGGAGGCCATTTGTCGGTCAATTTTCTTTAAGTGTTGTTTAAGGCGGCTGATTTTATCGAGAATAATCCTGCGGTCTGTCTCTATCTGACTCTCTCCCGGACCCCTCATTCCTATACCTCCTCTTTGTCTTTCGAGGTGTGTCCACATTCTTGTAAGACGAGGTAAAAGGTATTGATACTGTGCGAGTTCTACTTGTGTTTTAGCGTATGCTGTTTTTGCTCTTTGAGCAAAAATATCAAGTATCAAATTGGTCCTGTCAAGGATTCTGCATTCGAACTCTCTTTCTAAATTTCTTAATTGAGAGGGAGTAAGCTCGTCATCAAATATTACCAGTTTAATCTCTCTCTCCTCAATAAAGCTCTTTATCTCTTCTAATTTACCTGTTCCAATGTAGGTTTTAGGATTTGGCCTCTCTAAGTTTTGAGTAAAAATCTTTTCGCAGTATGCGCCGGCAGTTTCTGCAAGAAACTCCAGTTCGTTTAGGTTATCTTTAATTGTAAGTTGATCGTCGTTAGGGCCTACAACTCCTACTAGTACGGTTTTTTCCATATTCATTATACAAAAAAGACTGCTTCTTTCGAGGCAGCCCTTTTGTTATATTTTAGTTAAACTATCTTAACTGGAATATTACAGGGAAGGTGTAAACAACTCTTACCGGCTTGTTTCTTTGCCTGCCCGGCTCCCATCTTGGTGACGAAGAGACAACGCGAACGGCCTCTCTGTCAAGTGAAGGGTCAACACCACGAACAACAGTAACATCGCTTACGCTGCCGTCTGTATTTACGCGGAACTGTAATATTACACGCCCTTGTACACTGTTTTCCTTTGCAATTTCAGGATATACAAGTCTTTCAGCTACCCATCTTGTAAAGGTATTTTCGTCACCACCCATAAATTTGGGTTTTTCCTCTACCATTACAAAAGGAATCTCTTCCTCTTCAATTACCTCTTCTTGTCTGGCTTGAACATACTCTCTGATTTCAACACCAAGGTTTCTGTCGTCCTCTGTGTTAATGATAAGGTCTGTTGTAATTTCCATGTCGTCGTCAACAATAACGATTTCGTCGGAAACAACCGGTACCTTAGGCATTTCAGGCGGAGGTGGCGGAGTCTCGTTGGTAATTGGAATCATCTCTTCTTCAATGATAACGGCAGAACCGTCACCAAGAGAAGAAATATTTCTCTCATAGGTTTTGTATTCAAATGCGGCCAGAACAATCAAAAGAGTAATTATTAGTCCTATCTCCCTGAATAATAACTTCTTGTTCTCGAGATCTACCTTAGGTGTTTTTTTAACTTCCATAACTGTGCGTCTGTTCAGATTTAATTTGGAATGTAAATTTACAAACAAATAATTATTTACCAAAAGATATTGTTAATAAACTTCCGTTAAATAATTCCAAATACTACATATAGAACGTGTTAGGTTAATATTTAAATTGTTTAAAACTTAGTGGAGCATATCGGAGTCGAACCGATGACCTCTTGCATGCCATGCAAGCGCTCTAGCCAACTGAGCTAATACCCCTTTTTTAGCCAGGCAAAGATGCAAATTTTATTTTAATTCTCTATAGCTTTCATGTCAAAAAGTATTTTATTAGTGTTTCTGACCGATTCGCAGCTTCTCTCAAATAGTTGCATCTCCTCGCGGTTTAGATTAAAATCTAAAATTTTTTCCCATCCTTTTTTGCCTATCACAACCGGTACTCCTATACATACATCTTTTTGTCCATACTCTCCCTCAAGTGATACGCAGCAGGCGTAAGCTCTTTTTTCGTCCAGAATTATTGATCGTACAAGTACAGCTGCAGCAGCTCCGGGAGCGTACCAGGCCGAGGTACCAAGCAGTTTGGTTAGCGTGGCTCCACCAACCATTGTATCTGCAATAACTTTGCCAAGCTTCTCTTCGGTAAGAAGAGTGGTTACCGGCACCCCTTTATAGTTGGCAAATCGAGCCAAAGGAATCATTGTAGTATCGCCGTGTCCACCTATTACCATCCCCTCTATATCACTGGAGGGCACCTGTAGTTCTGCACTCAGGTAGTCTGTGAATCTGCTTCCGTCCAGGATACCACCCATTCCTATAACTCTGTTTTTAGGTAAGTTAAATCTCTTTAGCGTTAGGTATGTCATTGTATCCATAGGATTTGAAACAACAACAACTACCGCCTTTGGAGAGTGCTCAAGCGATTTTTCTACCACCTCAGAAACAATTCTAGCGTTTGTTCCTATAAGTTCTTCCCTGGTCATACCCGGTTTTCTCGGTACACCGGAAGTCACAACAATAACATCAGATCCTGCGGTAGCCTCATAGTTGTTGGTTACCCCCTTAACCGTTGTAAAAAACCTGTATAGTTTTGCTGTTTGCATCATATCTTTTGCCTTACCCTCTGCAAGCCCTTCCTTGATGTCGAGCAGTACAATTTCCGAAGTAAACTGCATGTTTGCCAAGGCATTAGTGCAAGTTGCACCTACATTACCCGCGCCAATTACCGTAACCTTAGACATATATATAAATTATTATCTGCTTATATTTTGTATTTTTGCATAAAATACAAAAATAATGAATTCGATCGCACAATTTCGCACATATCGTGCCAAAATGAATAAAGTCATTTTAGACTCCGATAACCTTTTTTTTAAAAGATTTTTCAGTTTAGATACAAGAACTTATGAGAACGGCGCACTCTCAGCCCAAACAAAAGAGATGCTTGGTCTGGTGTCCTCTTTGGTTTTAAGATGCGACGACTGCGTAAAGTATCATATAGAAAAGTGTGTTGAGCTTGGGGTAACCAGAGAGCAGGCATTTGAAATTTTTTCAGTTGCAAACCTAGTGGGGGGGTCAATTGTTATACCTCATACACGAAGAGCAATTGAATATTTAGACTTACTTCTCGAACAAAGCGATTCTCAATGATAATTTATCAAACAATAGATGTAAAATTTTGTTTACCTCGTAAAAGGGAGCACTCAAAGTGGATTAAAGATGTAATTTTATCATTACTACACAAACAAAAGTGTTATAATCCAGGCCCTGTTTCTATTGTTTTTTGCTCGGACTCTTATATTTTATCTATTAACAATCAGTACTTAAAACATAATTATTACACTGATATAATCACCTTCGATTATTCTGAAAACGGGGTTCTTTCAGGTGATTTATTAGTCAGTATTGATACAATTAAGCACAATTGCAGTAGATATAACACAACTTTCAACGACGAATTGCACCGTGTTATCATTCACGGTATTTTACATCTTGCCGGCTTTAAAGACGACACACCTGAAAATATTTCTGAAATGAGAAAAATGGAGGAGCAAGCACTTTCGTTAAGAAACCAACTTTTGATAAATCTTTATGATTAATAAATATGATATAATTGTTATTGGAGCTGGTCATGCTGGATGCGAAGCTGCCTACTCATCTGCTAAAATGGGTTCTTCGGTTCTTTTGCTCACTATGGATATGGGCAAGATTGCTCAGATGTCTTGTAATCCAGCTATGGGAGGGATTGCTAAAGGTCAAATAATTAGAGAGATAGATGCTTTAGGTGGCTATACTGGCCTTATAACCGATGCCTCAACCATACAGTTCAGAATGTTAAATCGCTCTAAGGGGCCTGCTATGTGGAGTCCGAGAGCTCAGTGCGACCGACAGCATTTTTCTATGAACTGGCGGTTTCTTCTAGAGAACACTCCTAATTTGCATTTATGGCAAGATACTGCAACCTCTCTCATTTTCGAAAATGATTCAGTGTCAGGTGTTCAGACCTCTATGGGAGCTATGTTTTATTGTAGTGCTGTAATTTTGACTGCCGGTACCTTTTTAAATGGAAAGCTTTTTATTGGACAAAATAGTTCACTTGGTGGAAGGATAGGGGAGTTGCCATCTCTGATGCTTTCGGAGCAACTTTTAGCTAAAGGGCTACAGGTAGATCGTATGAAAACCGGCACTCCGCCAAGGATTGATGTGCGGTCGGTAAACCTTTCTGAATTGCAGAAACAGGAGGGTGATGTGCTTCCATCAAAGTTCTCCTTTTTAAATATTCCTTCTCCGATTCAGTCTGGAACAGATCAGAAATGTTGCTACATGGTGCACACTAATGAGCAGGTTCACAGTATTTTAAGAGAAGGTTTTCAGTTTTCACCCCTGTTTTCCGGCTTAATTTCTGGCATAGGTCCAAGGTACTGTCCAAGTATCGAAGACAAATTGAAAACTTTTGCCGATAAAACTACTCATCAGCTATTTCTAGAGCCCGAAGGATGGAATACAAACGAGTATTATCTTCAGGGTTTTTCTTCGTCACTTCCTTTAGATATTCAATACAGAGCTCTCAGAGCTATACCGGGATTTGAGAATGTAGTTATTTACAGACCGGCCTATGCTGTTGAATACGACTTTTTCCCCCCTACTCAACTTAGCCACACTCTTGAGACTAAAGCTATTAAAAACTTGTATTTTGCTGGTCAAGTGAATGGTACTACTGGTTACGAGGAGGCAGGCGCACAGGGGCTTATGGCCGGAATTAATGCCCATTTAAAAATTAACAATTTACCTCCTTTTATTTTAAAGAGAGATGAGGCTTATATTGGAGTATTAATAGACGATCTTGTCACAAAGGGCGTAGATGAGCCATACAGAATGTTTACATCCCGTGCTGAGTACCGAATTTTACTTCGACAGGATAATGCCGATTTGCGATTAACTGAAAAAGGGTACAAGCTTGGGCTTGCAACAGAAGAGAGATATGCACTTATGTTAAGTAAATACTCGCTTGTAAACTCTTTGACAAGCCAACTATCTTCTATAACCGTTAAGCCTAATGATATTAATCAATATTTGCATCAGATTAATTCGTCTACAATTGATCAAAGCAAAAAGCTCTCTGATATTCTTTCCCGACCTGAAGTTGCTCTCGAGAATCTTATTAAATATGTTCCACGAGAAACATATTGGGGTCAATTTTCTGCTCCACAAGAGGTTATGTCCCTCCCATACCAACCATTAAATTCAATTGAGGGTTCTGTTTTTTCTGAAATAGTTGAAAGAGAAATTTTAGAGGCCTCTGAAATTCAGATAAAGTATAAGGGGTATATTGACAGGGAGAGGAGAATTGCCGATAAAATCTTAAAGCTCGAGGATGTGCTAATACCGGAAAAATTCGATTACTCTGCAATAAAGTCTATCTCAACTGAGTCGAGACATAAATTAATGAAGCACCGCCCAAGAACAATTTCACAGGCGTCAAGAATCCCGGGTGTTTCACCGGCTGATATTTCGGTGCTTTTGGTCTATTTTGGGAGGTAGGGTTACTCCATGGTATAGGCAAGAGATTTGTTGCCAAAAGATTTTTCTTTCATTTTTAGGGCTATTATTTTGTACAAGGCAGATTCTGTCGTTGTATATTTATTCATTAGTGAGTGGTCTGAATCACTTTCGAAAGTCACTTTTTTTGCAAAACGAAAGAGAGATGCAATATCTCTTATGACGATATTTAACTCGTTAGCATCATTAATATTATGATCTATTATTTTAATTGTTTCTGCATTCTCTTCCAGAGGGTGGGCAGCATAAAAAATAGTTTTAGAATCGGTTTCAAGAAACTTTATTGCACCACCTCTAAGAGCCAACTCTTCGGTTGCATATTTAAGAATTTCTTTGGGCCATATAAATGCTCTGTTGTGAAGGGATTCTTCTCTTAGCTTATGGTATTGATCAAATGTTACCGCTATCGATTTGTGCTTTAGCACGGGGAAGGCTGATACATTCAATTCTGTATGGTACACTTTTTTCAATATGGTTTTATCAAACGATAGCCTTTTGTATAAATTATAAAGTGTATGTTCTGCCGGTTTAACAAGCAAGTAACTTAAATTATTGCTTTTAGAATGGTTGAATATTGTATTTATAATGTGTTTGGAGTAGGAGTGACCACGGTGTTTAATAAGAGTACCAACACCAAAAATATAGCCGCCGTTAATAACGGTTTTGTTTTCTATAATGTACGATGGTATTACCGTAACAACAGATACCGGAGTGGATTCGTTCTCGGGTATTAAAACCCAGGTTTCGGTGTAAGGAAGGCAGTTTTTAAGAAAATTGTTAATGTAGTTAGTGTCATCAGTAAAACACTCTCTCCATATATTAAATAGAGAGAGTGTGTCATCGTTCTTAAATTGCCTTATAACCATATGAAGCTAAAGTTCGTTGTTGTAAATATCGTTAATAAGGTTTTGATATTTTGCTTTAATATTATGCCTTTTAAGCTTTAATGTTTGAGAGAGCATATCATTGAGAGGGGTCCACTCATCTGAAACCAATTTTACTCGTTTGATTTGCTCATGAGTGGCAAGTTTCTTATTAATTCGTTCGATCTCTTTATTGATTTTATCGGCTACTGCCTTATTTTCAACAAGTTCGTGTTTGTCCTTAAAGCGAATCTTGTGTTTTTCTGCCCATGAAGAGAGTTGGGTGAAATCGGGGATAATAATAGCAGAGGCAAATTTTTGGTTTTCACCAACAACCATGCAGTTTTCTATAAATGATGACTCCTTTAGCATGTTCTCAAGTACTTGAGGAGCAATATACTTGCCTGCAGATAATTTAAAAATTTCTTTTTTTCTGTCGGTAATTTTAAGGAAAGTTTTATCGACCATAACTCCAATATCTCCTGTATGGAGCCATCCTTCTGAGTCAATTACCTGACTGGTGTATTCAGGATCTTTATAGTATCCAAGCATAATGTGGGGGCCTCTGGTTAAGATTTCTCCGTCCTCTGCTATCATCATCTCGGTTCCTTCAAATGCTTTTCCAACCGTACCAATTTTTATAATCATTTCACGAGGGTTATTAACGGCAATAACAGGAGAGGCCTCAGTCATACCATATCCTTCGAAAATATAGAGTTTTGCAGCAGTAAAAAGACGAATAATCTTTGCCTGAATAGATGATCCCCCGGATACAACCAACATCTCTTTTCCTCCCAACTTTGCTCTCCATTTACTGTAAACCAGCTTGTCGGCTATTTTGTACTTAAGCTTTGTAAAAAATCCGGTTTTATTGTAGTCGTATTCACAAGCAATTGAGAATGCCCACTTATATATGATTTTCTTTATTCCTTTAAGATCTTTACCGGCTGCCTCTAGTTTGTTAAACATCATTTCAAGAACCCTTGGAACTGCGCAAAAGCCATCTGCTTGAGAATCTGCCAAATCTGCCGCTATTGTTCCAAGACCCTCTGCGTAGTAAGTGCTGATTCCCATGTACTGATAGTCGTAGTTCATACTTCTTTCGTAAATGTGGCAAAGTGGGAGGAAGCTTAACATCTTGTGACGGTAATCTCTTATTTGCTGATTAGCATGACCTATAAAATTGAATACTAGGTTTTTATGCGATAGCATAACACCTTTTGGAGTTCCTGTTGTTCCCGATGTGTATATAATTGTGGCAAGGTCGTTTTCAGATATGTTCTTTTTATTATGCTCAATAACCTTACTGAGCTCATCTTCTTTGCTTTCACCCAGTTTATATAAATCAGAAATGCTTTCAAATCCCTCTACTTCGTCAATTGAGTAAACCTTAATATCGCGGGGCACTTTTTTAACTAAACCTGCAATTTTTTTGCACAATGGCTCTGTTCCGAGAAAAATAACCTTAGCATCGCTGTGTTCGAATATAAAAAGGTAATCTTCGTCACTTAAAGTGGAGTAGACAGGAACATGAACCATATGAGCAAGAGTAAGTCCCATGTCAATAAAGTTCCATTCCGGACGGTTGTTAGTAATAGTTATAACTTTATCTTGCGGCTGAAGTCCGATAGATAAAAAGGCATACGCCATTAAGTGGGAGTGTTTGTTGTAACTGTCGCATGAATACTTTATCCATTTTCCACTCACTTTTCTGCTTAAAATATCATCTTTGGGATACTTCTTAACGAGTTGCTCCAAAAGATCAAATGTTCGTGTTACTTGCATAGTATTATTGATTTAGGTTTTTATTATTTGCTTTAGGTCATTGATAAACAGGTCTATATCTTGTTTTTTTGTGCAGAATGAACACATCCATCTAACCTCGCCACTATCTTCGTCCCAGGTATAAAAATAGTGATTTTCCTGAAGCTTGCTGCATATTTCAGCTGAAATATAAGCAAACACAGCGTTTGTTTGTACAGGTCGTGAAATTTGTACCTGATTTATCCCTTTAAGCTGGTCGGCAAGGTACTGTGCCATTTCGTTTGAATGTTGTGCAAGTTTAATATTAAGCCCATCTTTCAAAAAAGCGACAAACTGGGCGGCGATAAATCTGTTTTTTGAGAATAGCTGAGCAGCCTGTTTTCTGAGATACATAAAGTTATGGGCCAGATGCTCGCGGAAAAATATAACAGCTTCGCCAATAAGCATTCCGTTTTTAGTGCCTCCAAAAGAGAGGGCATCGGCACCGGCATCTATAGTGAAGGCTCTAATTGGCAAATTAAGAGAGGCAGCAGCATTTGAAATACGCGATCCATCTATATGGAGATATCCGTCGTGTTTGTGCATAAGGTCGGCCAGCATCTTTATCTCCTCTGGTGTGTAAAGTGTTCCAAGCTCGGTTGGTTGAGAAACAGATAAAACTTTAGGTTGAGCATGATGCTGAAAACCAAAGCCTTTAAGTTCTTTAGCTACAGAATTAACATTAACTTTTCCATCTATTCCCTTGATTGGAATTAGTTTACATCCGGTCAATTTTTCCGGAGCGCCACATTCATCTACATTAATATGGGCGGTTTCCGGACAAAGAATAGAGTTATAGCTGCTTGTCATTGCTTTAAGGGCAAGAATATTAGCCCCTGTGCCGTTAAATACAAAAAATACGGAACACTCATCTCCCAGCTCCTTTTTAAACAGCTCTTCTGCTTTTGCGGTAATCTCGTCTTCGCCGTATGCAATTGCAAATCCTTTGTTAGCCTCTTCAATTGCTTTCATTATTTCCGGTGCAACTCCGGAGTGGTTATCGCTTCCAAAACTATGAATCATAACAGATAGGTTTAGTATGTAAATTTATAAAAAAATAAAACCTGCCGATAAAAAAGGGCAGGTTTTATTTAATAAGTTAAAATGGGTTATACAATTGCTTTGTATGCTTCGGCATCCATTAATTCTTCTAATTCTGAAGCGTCGCTCATTTCAATTTTAACCATCCATCCGGCTCCGTAAGGGTCTTTATTAACAGATTCCGGAGAAGATTCCAGATTCTCGTTTACTTCGATAATTTTGCCTGATACAGGCATCAAGGCATCCGCTACTGTTTTAACAGCTTCAATAGCTCCGAAAACCTCTGATTTTTCAAGGGTTTCTCCCTCTGTCTGAATGTCAACATAAACAACATCTCCAAGTTGCCCTTGTGCAAAATCGGTAATACCAACAGTTGCAATGTTGCCATCTACTTTAATCCATTCGTGGTCTGTAGAGTACTTAAGGTCTGCAGGAATATTCATTTCAGTTAGTTTTAAATTTTATACAAATGTAGCTAAAAAATCTTTACTATAATCTTTTTAAGGCGTGCTTAATAAGCTGTTCAAGTGTGTAGCCGGGGTCTTCTTTAATCAGGCTATCAATCACTTTCTCTACATTATTTTTGCTGAACCCAAGCATAATTAAAGCTGTTGTTGCCTCTTCGCGGAGTTTTCCAGATGTGCCTGCTATAGAGAGGGTATCTGAAAAATCGCCGCCGCCATGTTTGGTTATTTTATCTTTAAGGTCGATAATAATCCTTTGGGCAGTTTTAAGCCCTATTCCTTTTATGCTTTTGAGGCGGTTTACATCACCTGTTATAATAGCGTTGCGAATCTCTTCTGAGGTCATAGAAGAGAGCATCATCCGGGCACTGTTAGGCCCTATTCCCGAGACCTCTATTAAAAAAGTAAATATTTTGCGCTCCTCTTTATCAAAAAAGCCGTAAAGCTGCTCAATATCCTCTCTGATGTGGTGGTGAATAAACAGGCGGCAATCTGTATTTGACTTAAGCTGAGTGTAAGTTTGAAGAGATATAAGTATTTTGTACCCAATTCCGTTATTCTCAACTACTACGTCGGTAGGTGTGAGCTCGGTTAAAACACCTTTTATGTAATCGTACATGGCTGTTTAAATAAACATTTAGCGCAAATTTATGTTTTTAAGGTAACACAGCCAACTATGTTTTGTTAATTTTGCATTTCAAATCATTTCGTAATGGATAAAATCTCTTCGGTACAGGATATCAGATCACATTTTCCTGCTTTAAATCAAAAGGTGAATGGAAAGCAGTTGGTTTATTTAGATAACGGAGCAACATCTCAGAAGCCCGAGGTTGTTATTTCGTTGATTAACAGAATGAACTCCTATGTTAACGGAAATATACACCGAGCGGTACACGAACTTAGTGCTCAAACTACCGTGCTGTACGAACAGGCAAGGGAGAGTGTCCGGGGTTTTTTAAATGCATCGAAAAGAGAGGAGATAATATTTACTTCGGGAACAACTTCTTCGATAAATCTTGTTGCTGCCGGTTTTGCTGCTAAATATCTTAAAAAGGGGGATGCTGTTTTAATTTCGGAGGCGGAGCACCACTCAAATATTGTTCCCTGGCAAATGGCCTGCGAAAGAACCGGAGCTCATTTAAGGGTTATTCCGGTTGATCAAAATGGCTGTTGGGAAATGGATAAATTAAGCGAGCTCCTGGACTCAAAGGTAAAAATAGTATCGGTGGCCCATGTTTCTAATGTTATTGGAGTTGTTAATCCTGTAAAGGAGATTATTTCTTTAGCTCACAGTATGGGTATTCCTGTGTTAGTAGATGGTGCTCAAGGAATAGTACACTCGAAAGTGGATGTTCAGGATCTGGACTGTGATTTTTATGTTTTTTCTGGTCACAAACTCTTTGCTCCTACAGGAACCGGCATTCTTTACGGAAAGTTCGACCTGCTTAACGATATGCCACCCTGGATGGGTGGGGGAGATATGGTTGAGAGTGTATCAATAGCTAAAACTACTTATGCACAACTCCCTCTTAAATTTGAGGCCGGAACTCCTAATTTTATAGGTATTGCAGGATTGGGAGCTGCAATTGAGTTTCTTAATACAATTGATTTCGAATCGGTTCATAATAACGAAAAATCGATTGTTAACTATCTCTTAAAAGAGCTCTGCCAAATACCAGGGTTAAGGGTTTATGGAGTTTCCGAAAATAAAATTCCACTCTTTTCTATGACAATAGATGGTGTTCACCCTACAGATGCTGCTATGATTATGGACAAAATGGGTGTTGCCTTAAGGTCGGGGCTCATGTGCAGCGAACCTTTGATGCACCGGTTTGATACAAATTCGATGCTTAGGGCCTCTTTTGCTATGTACAACACCGTAGAGGAGGCAGCTTTCTTTGTTGAGTCGCTGAAAAGAGCTATAAAAATGTTGAGTTAATATATTGGTTATGACAATAAAAGAGATAGAACAGCAGATTGTAGAAGAGTTCTCAATTTTTACAGACTGGATGGATAAATACGAATACCTTATTGAACTTGGTAGGTCGCTTCCTATAATTGAAGAGGAGGAAAAACAGGAGAGCAACCTTATTAAAGGGTGCCAGTCGAGAGTGTGGTTAGGGGCCTCTTTCAAGGATGGAAGGGTCTATTTTAAGGCAGATAGTGATGCAATTATTACTAAGGGGATTATCTCTCTTTTGATAAGAGTTTATTCGGGAAGAACCCCGGCCGAGATATTGCAGGCAGACCTTGAATTTATAAATCAAATCGGGTTACAGGACAACCTCTCTCCAACAAGAGCAAACGGGTTGCTATCGATGATAAAACAGATTAAATATTATGCTATGGCATTCGGAAAATAAAACAAAATGGTTATGAGTGTAGAAAAAAACATAGTAATGTCGCTTAAGCAGGTGTACGATCCGGAAATTCCGGTTAATGTTTACGACCTGGGGCTGATATATGATATAAAAGTAGAGAATAACAAAGCATTTATAAAGATGACTCTTACTGCTCCAAATTGTCCTATGATAGATGAGTTGTTGCAGGATGTGCACGATGCAGTTTCGATGGTGCCTTCAATTGAGGATGTTGCAATTGAGCTGACATTCGACCCTCCATGGGATAAGAGCAGAATGAGCGAAGAGGCTCTTTTTGAGCTGGGAATGCTATAAAACAAAAATTATGAACACAGCAGTATTGGTTTTAGGATCGAACTCCGGCGACAGGGAGACTATTCTTAAAAAGGCCATTAGTCATTTGAGCTCTCCTTTTACAGTTGTAAAAAAGATATCTTCGGTTTACGAGAGCGAGCCATGGGGCTACAAAGACACAACCTGGTTTTTGAATGTTGCTGTGGTGGTCGAAACCTCTTCGGAGGCAAAAGAGTTGCTCTCTTTTTTATTGGATATCGAAACCAAACTCGGGCGGGTTCGCGTAAGCAGCGACCCAGTTGGGGGGTATACATCCAGAACAATCGATATTGATATTATATTTTTTAACGATGTTCCGGTAAACTGTGTGAACCTTCAGATACCTCATGCGTTAATGCATCAGAGAAGATTTGTTCTCGAGCCCCTTAAGGAGATTATTCCTGACTATAATCATCCTGTATTTAACAAAACGGTAAAGCAGTTGTACGACAGTTGCACAGATAATTCAAAAGTCAGGTTTTTTAAATCACTTACTTTTAATAATGAGCAATATATGAAAATTATAGACAATCTTAAATGGCGATATGCCACAAAAAAATTTGATTCTTCAAAAAAAATAGATCAGAGCAAAATAGATTTACTTAAAGATGCAGTTAATTTAACAGCATCGTCATATGGGCTTCAGCCATATAAAGTGCTGATAATTACAGATCCCGAAATTAGACAAAAGTTAAGGGAGGCGGCTTGGGGACAACCTCAGCTTACAGAGTCTTCTCATGTTTTTCTTTTTTGTAACTTCTTAAATGTAGGAGAAAAGGAGGTTGACAGCTATCTTAAACTAAGAGCAGATATTAACAACCTAAATGCAGCCGACTCTGTTGAGTACGGCAACAGCATTAAGGGACAACTTTCGTCACTTACTCCGGAGCAGATGGTTGCCTGGACCTCAAAACAAACCTATATTGCTTTGGGAACACTGCTTGCAGCCGCCTCAGAACTTGAGATTGATTCGTGCCCGATGGAGGGATTTATGCGCGAGGAGTTTGATAAAATATTGGGTCTGAACAAAAAAGGGCTTACAGCATCGGTTATGGCAACCCTGGGCTATCGTGATTCCGATGACCCATTTGGTAAACTTGCCAAGGTAAGGAAACCTCTTAACGATCTTTTTGAAGATTAAATGCCTCAATTCCACTGGTAAGGAAGTCGAGAAACTCCTGTTCTGAACACTCACCCACAGGTGTTGTTAAAACATTTTGATCGTGATCTATAAGAACATAATATGGCTGCGAAGCAACACCAAAGCGACTTAGCTGATAGTCACGAAGTTTTCTGCCAAGAGTATTTTTAACCTTACCATCAATTGTAGAAGTAACCTGTTCGTTTAATGGTAGTTCTGTGCGATCGTCTACATACAGCGATGCCAGAACTACTTCGTTATTTATGAGGGAGAGAACAGAGGGCTGTGCCCATACCGTGGCCTCCATAACTTTACATGCGCTGCAGGTAACAGCTTTAAACGAAAGCAATATCGGTTTATTTTGTTCTTTGGCGCATTCAATTGCCTGCTCAATTTCGTAGTAACTGTTTAGCCCGTGAGGCGCAACATTGCGTGCTGTGGCATATTTAGCATCGCCACAAAGCCCTTTGCTTATAATGCTACTGGTTGCAGCACCGCTAGAAGAACCACCACCGGTTAAAACAATTGTGCTGCCATCTTGCGGAGGGAGAAGTCCGGCCAGGGGAGCAAGCGGTGCACCAAAGAGCCCCGGAACAAGGTAAACGGCAAAAGAGAAAGAGGCCACTGCAAACATAAGCCGCATTGTGCCGACATAATTTACCTCGGAGTCGTGAGCTGTCCGCAGTTTACCCAACAGATACATACCCAGCATAAACGAGATAGCTATCCACGAAGCGATAAAGATTGCGCGGGTAATAATTCCCCATCCGAAATAGGCGTCGACAGACCAAAGGAATTTAATACTGAATGCCAATAAAATAAAGGCAAAAACAACTTTTACAACATTTAGCCAGCCACCCGATTTGGGCATCTTTTTCATAAGCGACGGGAAGAAAGAGAAAACTACAAAAGGGAGTGAAAAGGCAAATCCGAATGCCATCATTCCCAGAATTGGTTTAAGCGCAAGTCCGCCTGTTACTGAAGCAGCAAGAATAGAGCCCACAAAGGGACCTGTACAGGAGAAAGAGACAATTACCATTGCAAAAGCGACAAAAAACGAGGCAATATAGCCACCCTTGTCGGCCTTGGCATCGGCCTTGTTGGCAAGACCTGTGGGAAGGGTGATTTCAAATGATCCGAAAAATGAGATGGCAAAAATTATAAATAAAACTGCGAATAACAGATTGGGAATCCAGTGTGTCCCCATTACATCTGTAGCATCGGTGCTTTGGAATACAGCCACCAGAACACCCACAAGCGTGTAGATTAAAGTTACCGAAAGGCCAAAAATTAACCCTTTGATTATTCCCTCTCTCTTACTGCCTTTACCACTGATAAAGAAACTTACAGTCATAGGAATCATCGGGAAAACACAAGGTGTAAAAACACCCCCCAAACCTGCAGCAAAAGCGATAATAAGGAAAAGCAGCAGACCTCCCCCTTGAGAACCCTCTTTTGGAGCGGCAGGTAAAGAGATTGTTATTGAAGGATCTGCCTCAGGAATATTAAAAGAAACGTCAATTTCGTCCATAAGACAAACTCTTCCGTTACAGGTTTGAAATGTAAGCAACCCATTAACTGTAAAGGCATCTGTGGTTAACCTTTGTATTGTAATTACAAAACTGCCTGTCTCTTCGAAAACAAGCACTTCAAGCCCGAAGGCTTCGTCCATTTTTGGTTTGGCTTTTGTGAGGTCTCTCAGCTCACCAACAGCAGAGTAAGCGCTGCTGCTTTCAACTTCGAAAGTTGTTGGCAGAGGGCCGTTCTCTATTTGTGTTGTATTGTACATATACCAGGGCCTTTCGATTTCTGCCCTGAAAATAAGGTCGATTGTTCCGTCTCCGTTATCCTTTTGCTCAAATTGCCAAACAGCGGGTTCCTGGGCAAAAAGCGGGAGCAGAGTAACAACTGATATAAGTAAAAGTATTATTTTTCGCATTATTACGGTTTTTGACAAAAATATCAAAAAATAACATAAAAAGCACTAATTTCGCACTTTGTAAAAAAATTGATTATGACACAGGAGGAGTTATTCAAGAGTCTTATTGCTCATGCCAAGGAGTATGGTTTTATTTTTCAATCGAGTGAGGTTTACGACGGATTAAGTGCTGTTTACGATTATGGGCAACTTGGAGCAGAACTCAAGAATAATATAAAAAAATATTGGTGGGACTCAATGGTTCGTCTTAACGAAAACATTGTAGGTATTGACTCTGCTATATTTATGCACCCTAAGGTTTGGGAGGCATCCGGCCATGTAGGGGCTTTTAACGATCCGCTTATAGATAACAAAGATTCTAAAAAGAGGTATCGCGCTGATGTACTATTAGAAGATTACATTGCCAAAGTTGAGGATAAAATTGAGAAAGAGGTACTGAAAGGTAAAAAGAAGTTTGGAGATAGCTTTGACGAAGTGCAGTTCAGGGCTACAAATCCGAATGTGCTTCGCAACCGGATAAAGGCAGATGAAGTAAGGGATAAAATGAATGAGTTTCTAGGTAAAAACGACCTTGAAGCAGTACGTCAACTTATTATCGATTGTGAAATTGCGTGTCCTGTATCAGGATCAAAAAACTGGACAGATGTCAGACAATTTAACCTTATGTTTTCTACCCAAATGGGCAGTGTCAGTGATGATGCGGGAGTAATTTATCTCAGGCCCGAAACGGCGCAGGGGATATTTGTCAACTTTTTAAATGTGCAAAAAACGGCTAGGATGAAAATTCCTTTCGGCATTGCTCAAATCGGAAAAGCATTCAGAAACGAGATAGTTGCGCGTCAGTTTATTTTCAGAATGAGAGAGTTTGAGCAGATGGAGATGCAGTTTTTTGTAAGGCCGGGAGAGGAACTTAAGTGGTTTGAACACTGGAAGCAGCTGAGATTAAAGTGGCACGAGGCACTTGGGCTGGGTAAAGAAAAATATCGTTTTCACAATCACGAAAAACTTGCACACTATGCAAATGCAGCAGCCGATATAGAGTTTGAGTTTCCTTTCGGTTTTAAAGAGTTAGAGGGGATACACTCCAGAACCGATTTCGATTTGTCGCAGCATCAGAAGTTTTCCGGGAAAAAGATGCAGTATTTCGATCCCGAAACCAATGAGAGTTATATCCCTTATGTTATTGAAACTTCCATAGGTTTAGACAGAACATTCCTGGCTATTTATTCTGCTGCCTATTGCGAGGAGGTTCTCGAAAGCGGAGAGGAGAGAGTTGTTTTAAAACTCCCTGCATTTCTTGCTCCAGTAAAAGTAGCAGTGTTGCCTCTTGTAAAAAAGGACGGACTGCCTGAAATAGCACGAAAAATCATGCACTCTCTCAAGTTCGACCACAACTGCCAATATGACGAAAAAGACAGTATAGGAAAGAGATACCGCCGTCAGGATGCAATCGGAACCCCGTTCTGTATTACTGTCGATCACCGTACAGCCGAAGATGGAACCGTTACCCTTAGATACCGCGATTCAATGGAGCAGGAGAGAGTCCCTGTGGATAAAATCAGAGATATTATTGAGGAAAAGATAAGTTTTAGAAGTATATTTGATAAACTTTAAACCACACTATTTATGTCGGACATCTCTGTAAACTACATGGGGCTAAAACTTAGCTCTCCGATTCTTGCCGCCAGTTCGGGATTAACTGCACAGTTAGACAGGGTAAGCGAGTTTGAAAAAGCAGGAGTAGGGGCCATAGTTGTAAAGTCGCTTTTCGAAGAACAGATTGTTAATGAAGCTGACTTTTTGCGTAGCCAATCTCACGACTATCCCGAGTCGGCAGATTATCTGCACCACTATTTGAGGCAAAATTCCATCGACCGCTACCTTAAACTTGTAAGCGATGTTAAAAGCACCGTTTCAGTACCGGTTATTGCAAGTATTAATTGCTATTCAACAGGTGAGTGGACCTCTTTTGCAAAAGAGATAGAGAGTGCGGGGGCCGATGGTCTGGAACTGAATATTTACTCTTTGCCTCTAAATGTTCATACAAAATCGGACGAAATAGAAAAAGAGTACCTCCAGGTAGTGTCAAAAGTTTCGTCGTTATTGAAAATCCCTGTTGCTGTAAAAATTGCCTCTAACTTCACCAATCTTCCCGGTTTTGTCAACGGGCTTAAAGCACATGGTGCAAAGGGAGTTGTAATGTTCAACCGGTTTTACAGCCCCGATATAGATATTAAAAGAGTACGAATTTTCCCGGCTGATGCATTTTCTTCTTCCGAAGAACATCTGAGAGAGCTTCGCTGGATGGGTATAGTATCGGCACTGGTTAAGGGGATTGACCTCTCGGCAAGTACGGGTATTCACAACGGAACAATAGTTATTAAGCAACTTCTTGCTGGTGCTGTAACTGCACAAATGTGCACTGCCCTTTATAAAAAAGGGGCTGATGCCATTACGCAAGCTATTGCAGACATCAACCTCTTTATGGATACTCAAGGGTTTAAAACAACCAGCGACTTTATCGGAAAATTAAATTATGCAAATATTGAAAATCCGGAAAAGTTCGAAAGGGTTCAGTTTATGAAAACCTTTGGTAATAAGCAATAATAACTACATCAGAACTACTCCGGCATCTTTGCAGGCACTCTTGATCTCATCTGTCCAGATGCTGCACTGTATTTCGCCTATATGACATTTTCTCAGTAAAAACATACAGAGACGCGATTGTCCGATACCTCCGCCTATTGTGTAAGGTAAATTTCCGGCCAAAAGTTCTTTGTGAAACCAAAGATCTTTTTTCCACTCCTGACCTCTGATAGCAAGCTGCTTTTCCATAGCTGTTTCGTCAACTCTTATACCCATACTGGTTATTTCGAAAGAGCTGTTTAAAACATTGTTCCAAAGCAACATATCTCCGTTAAGCCCAAAATAACCATCTTCGTTAACAGTGCTCCAGTCGTCGTAGTCGGCAGCCCGGCCATCGTGTGATTTTCCGTCGGACAGATTGTGGCCGATACCAATAACAAAAACAGCTTTGTGCTTTTTTGTAATCTCGTTCTCTCTCTCTTTAGACGAAAGATTCGGATACATATCAAGCAGTTCCTGCGCATGAATAAAAAAGATATCTTCGGGCAGGGATGGCTTAATTTGAGGATATTCAACATAAATTCTGTTTTCGGTTACCCTGATTGCCTCGTAAATCCTTCTTACTGTGCTCTTTAAAAACGACAAATTACGGTCGCTTTTCTCAATTACCTTTTCCCAGTCCCACTGATCTACATAAATTGAGTGTATATTATCGAGCTCTTCGTCGGGACGAATAGCATTCATGTCTGTATAAATTCCTCTTCCGTGATTAAGATTTAACTCAGAAAGTTTCACTCTTTTCCACTTTGCAAGCGACTGAACAACCTCTGCCTGCCTTTCATTAAGATCCTTAACAGGAAAGGTAACAGGTCGCTCAATTCCGTTAAGATCGTCGTTAATTCCTGTTCCCTTTAGTACCATCATAGGTGCAGTTACCCTTAAAAGAACAAGTTGAGCCGATAGATTGCTCTGAAACATGTCTTTAACTAGCTTGATTCCTTTTTGTGTGTTTTCTGTGTTTTCGAGGATATTTTTGTATCCTTCGGGAATTAAAACTGACATTTCATTATTAATTATTGGGTTAGTAGTTTTTCGGTATTGTTAAATAGAATTCAGAGCCGTTGCCCTCCTTGCTCTCTACCCAGATGCGCCCTCCGAGCAGCTCTGTATATGCCTTTGCAATTGAAAGACCCAGCCCGACACCGTCGTAGTTTTTGTTTAAAGGGGCTTCTCCCTGGAAAAAACGGTCGAATATTCGTGATTGGAATTCGGGGTTAATGCCAATGCCCTGGTCTTTTACAAAAAAGAGAATATCCTTATCATTAACCTGGTATCCGATAGATACCTCTCCCTTTTTTGAGTACTTAAGTGCGTTCTTAATAAGATTACTGATTATTCCGTAGAGTTTCTCTCTGTCGGTGTAAATCAGGGTATCGGGGCTGTTTGCATCTGTACTGAATTGTAAAGAAAGACCTCGTTTATCTGCTTCAAGGTGAAAAAAGGTTATCAGATTCTGGAACATACCCTTGAGCGACACTTGGCTTTCGTTTATCTCTTCTTGTCCCGATTCAAGTTTAGATATATTTATAAGATCGTTAATAATTCCCATCATTCTATCGCTGCTCGACTGAATGATATTTATGTATTCGAGCCGCTGCTGATCACTCAAAGAGGGGTCTTTTAACAGATCGGTAAAGCCGATAATTCCATTCATAGGGGTTCTTATTTCGTGGCTCATATTGGCCAGAAATTGCGTTTTAAGCATATCTGCCCTCTCGGCCTTCTCTTTGGCAGTTTTCAGTTCACCTTTTTGTTTTATATATCGTTTGAACAGAACCGCAATTTGGGCAAACTCTCCCGGGGCTTTACGAAGTGAGGTTATATCGGCATCGCTTTCATTTTTAAGGATTTTCTCAACCAGCTTTAATGGCCTAATTACCCACAGCTTTGTTGAGTACCTGATAGTAAACCATATAAACAGCAAAGAAAACAATAGCGTTAGCAGCATATAGGTAGAGCTGTTTTTATAAAGATCAAAAAGTGGGTTTTCACGGGTAAATACAGCTTGCTCTACTATATTCCCCTCCCAATCGGAAAATTGGCGGATATGCTTCAAGTACACTTGTTTTTTGTCGGAAGTTTGCTGAAATATGCTTTTGCCCAGAGTTATTGTGGAGTTAATGTTTTGAGATAAATTTGCAATAAAATCGGGGTTCCATAATTTGCCAACAACAAAATATCCGGAAGGTTTTGTAAGTTTTCTCTCTATATCAAAACTCGGATGGACAGAAGCAGAGGATATCTCCATTAATCCAACCCGGGTATTTAAAAAATAATCGGACATACGGCTCTCTTTAAGAGCTCTTACAGCGTCAGTTGGAACAACAGAATGTAAGGCATAATTATCTCTTGAAATATCTTTAATTAACCTGAATGAGCTGTCGTAAACAGCAACATAGTCAAAATCGTAGGAAAGTAAAATGGATGCAATGTATTCGTCGTACCACTCTTTTGACATCCCTCCGGAAATTTCATTTGCAAAATCGTCCCAAAAGGTGTAGTCGAATACGAGTTGGCGTAATCTGGTACTCTGAAGGTTAATAAACGAGCCCACATCTTTGCCATACTGTAATTGCGATTCTTCGTTAATCATTCTTGCCTGCCTTCGCTGAATAGCAAGGATGGTAAAGAAAAGTACAACCAAAACCACTCCCGTGTAAGTGATCATTATTAGTAGACGGGAGTTAATGCCGGGTCTTTTGCTCATTGTAAACAAATTTATAAAACAATACCTAATGTCACATAACTGGTTTTCCTTGCAGGGTTGTTAATAAATGAGGTAACCAATGCAAAGTCATATTTTTGAAAAAGAGTCAAGTCTCTCGAATAGCTGACTCCGGCATTTACAAATACCCCTTTGTCGGCGTAAAAATTGCCATTAAGCTGATATCCGGTAAATACAGAGTACTCGTTTTTACGGGAGCTCCTCACATATTCTATTTCGCCGTAAATACTTTCTGACCCCTCCATGCCGAAAAAAATGGAGCTTAACATAAAGTTGAATTTATTTATCTCTCCTGCAGAGTATTTCAATTGTGCTTCGATCATATGATTTGTGGTAGAGGGGTTATAATCGAAAAACTTTGCCCGCACTTCATTACCAAAAGACCAGTAGTCCCAGAGCTCTATTGTAAAGGGGCCTATCTCCTTTGAAATATAAACATCAAATTCGTTCTCTCCGGGTCCGGTAAGTTTAAATGCCCCGACAACACCAGCCGTAAAACCTTTCCACGATAATTCAGCCGTGGGTTGAATTGATGGTCTGTGGCCGTTATTTTGGCCTCTCCAGATATAGCTGCTTAGGATTTCTCCGGATAAATTAAGCTTTACCTCAGACTCGTTCGATTGAGCATCCTGACAATAGAGGGGTTTTACCGACACAAAGAAAAACAGTGCAATTATGGGGGTAAATAGGCGAAACATAAGCAGTGTATAGTGATTTAGTCGGTAAAGATAAAAAAAAATTATTGGGTTTAATTAAAGAATGTGCAGCCGGTACCGAAGTAGAAAATATTCTTTGCTACACTCCCTTTTAAAAATGAGAATGACTCTGTGCCGGTACAGTGGTTTGTGCCAATGTTAACCAGATTGCTTCTGTTAATAAAGGTGGCTAACCTGCTCAGTTGCTCCCGGGTGTGCCTTGAGGTGTGAAACCCCCCGAACAGATGGGTAATCTTGCCATTAAACGCTTTTTCAGTGGATTCAATTATATTCTCTACCCCTTGATGCGAACAGCCTGTTATTAATGTAAGAGATTGGTTCTCTCTGTAAATAAGGTACTGTTCGTCGGTTGATGAGAAAGAGAATAGAAACAGATTTTCTGTAATTTCCGTGATACCCTCTTCTGCAAAAACTGTTCTGTTTTCCGGAATTACTATATCGGCGGGGATACCTATATTGTCGCTGCCCCTGAACTGAGGCTGCAGTGCAAGTCTCTTAATATAAAGCTGCGCACTGCTGTTTTTTGCAAGGATAGTGCCTAAGCCTCCTGTGTGGTCGTAGTGACCGTGGCTGATTACAATATGGCTTACCTTTGCAAGGTCAATACCCATATTAACGGCATTTTCGTAAAAGAGAGAGCTCTGCCCTGTATCGAAAAGAAAATTTATATCGTTAATCTGAATATAAAACGAAAGGCCATGCTCTGCTTGTAATCCTCTTTTGTAAACAAGATTATCTGCGAGAGTGCTGATTTTGAAAGATGATTCGTGTTTCATAGGAGAAAGCGGTCCGATAATTCGAACCGCTTTTTGTCGGGGTACTCCGACTCGAACGGAGGACCCCCTGCTCCCAAAGCAGGTGCGCTAGCCAACTGCGCCACACCCCGATTATTTAAGTTTTCCCTTTTTACAAAGGGAGTGCAAAGGTAAAAATCTTTTTTAATTGTACAAAATTTTCGTTAATGCCACCTGTAATCGGTGCTTTTTAGAGGGTCTTGATTCTTAAAGCGGTTGTAGCTTTTGTTTTTGTTATTGTACCACCAGTCGTAATAAGCTTTGGCGGCAGCTTTACGAGAGGCACTTGAAAGAGCAAACTCCAATTGAGGAGCGTTGCGAAAAGCCAGCACCGGGTTTTGCGAAGGGAATCTCATAAACAGGGAACTGCTGTTTACAGATACAGCCCTTATAGACTCTATTGTCCATATAACAACCATTCCTACAGTGCATTCTCTTTGATAGTATGAGGAGATAGGGTTGCGGGGAAACGTATTGATCACATAGGTGTCGTTACGGTATTCGAGCAGGGCAGGAATCTCTTTATAGGTTAAAGGGGGCATGTCAAGAGCATCGTACTGATTTGACTTTAACGCAAAGATGTATTCTTCTACCAGAGGATTGCCCGAAATAATAAGATCGGCCTCTTTTTCACAACCGAAAAGGGTAAGTATTAAAACAACCGGAAGGAGTTTAATTAACTTTTTCATATTCTTCACCTTTTTCATTTTCCTGTGAAGTTAAAAAAATATTTATCAATATTAGTAATTTGTATTAAATTTGCAGCGCAAGATATTGCTTCGGGGTGTGGCGCAGTTGGCTAGCGCACTACGTTAGGGACGTAGAGGTCGCCCGTTCGAGCCGGGTCACCCCGACCTTTTTATTTATGTTTAAGAAAATTCTGTAAATCGCTGTTTTTCCCATAAAGAACCAATATATCTGACTCTTCCAAAACATAATCGGGTCCCGCAACTCCCTGTGAATTTGATTCAATAACACTTTTGCCGAAAAAGTTCTTTACAACCCGTTTCTTAATTATTGTAAGAACGAGTATGTTGAATTGTTTTTGAAAGCCTGTCTCCCTTATTGTTTTGCCTATATACTTGTCAGGAAGTCTCGCTTCAATAATACTTAAGTCGTCATTAAGTTCAAAAGAGTCAAGCACATTACACAAACATAGTTTTATTGCCCATCGTTCTGCAGTCTCTTCTTCGGGATGGACAATTTCGTCAACGCCTATTGCTTTTAGTACTTTTTCGTGAAGAGGGTTTATAGCCCTGCTTATAAGTCGTTTGGCCTGCAAGTTCTTGAAGACAGCTGAAGTCATAATATTTGCTCCCTGATCCTCTCCTATTGCAACAATTACAACATCGGTATCGTTAAGAGGCAATCCGGATGCAGTGAATTCGTCAGTTGAATCCATGCAGATAGTATGAGAAATTTTTTCTTTGTACAATTCAACGAGATCTTGTCGAATGTCAATACCTATCACCTCATTGCCCTGAGATGTGAGTTTCTTTGAGAGAGAAGCGCCAAAATTACCTAGTCCTAATACTATATATTTCATTTGATTATTTTAGTTAATTGTGATTTCTTCGGATGGATAACTGTACTTGACAAAATTTGTTTTTCTGAATACAGCAATAATTATTGTTAACATACTTACCCTGCCAACGAACATAATTATTATGATTGCAAATTTACTTATGCTCGTGAGGTCTGCCGTAATTCCAAGGCTCAAACCGACAGTGCTATATGCAGAGAAGCATTCAAATGCTATGTCCATAAGCTCTTTTTCGCTATCAAAGATAGAAATTATCATAATGCCAAGCCCTATAACTATCAGAGATAGTGTAATTATTGCAAAAGCTCTTCTGACT
>CAYGGD010000010.1:18679-28130 GCA_964349315.1 uncultured Muribaculaceae bacterium | reverse complement strand
ATTATTAACTTTGTGAGTTGATTAGAAATGTAGTTTAAGATGATAAATATTACCTTCCCGGATGGCAGTGTCCGTCAGTTTGATAAAGGAATTACTCCTTATGATATAGCAAATTCAATTAGCCCCAGGCTTGCCTCAGATATATTGGCAGCAACGGTTAATTCTCAGATATACGAGATAAACAGGCCTATTAATCAGGACTCTGCAATAAAACTTCACAAGTGGGAGGATAAAGAGGCAAAGAGTACTTTTTGGCACTCTTCGTCGCACCTTATGGCAGAGGCACTTGAGCAGCTCTATCCTGGAATTAAGTTTGGAATAGGCCCCTCTATTGAGATTGGCTTTTATTATGATGTTGATACAGGTGACAAGCAGATTACAGAGTCGGATCTTAAAAAGATTGAAGAGAGAATGCTGGAGCTTGCAAGAGAGAAGCAGACTTTTACCCGTAAAGAGATTAGTAAGGAGGAGGCTCTCTCTGTATACTCACAAAAGGGAGATGAGTATAAATGTGAGTTGATACAGGACCTCGAAGACGGGACAATCTCCTTTTATTCTAACGGTACTTTTACTGATCTTTGTAGAGGACCTCATCTGGCAGATACTTCAGTTATTAAGGCGGTTAAACTTACCTCTATTGCCGGCGCTTATTGGAGAGGCAATGAGAAAAACAAAATGCTTACCAGAATTTACGGCGTTACTTTTCCTCAGAAAAAGCTGCTTGACGAGTATCTGGTAATGATGGAGGAGGCAAAAAAGAGAGATCACAGAAAAGTGGGTAAGGAGCTGGAGCTATTCGCATTTTCGCAAAGGGTAGGTCAGGGACTTCCATTGTGGCTTCCCAAGGGGGCAATGCTTCGCGAAAGACTGGAGAATTTCTTAAAGGTTCTTCAGAAGAAGCATGGTTATCTGCCTGTTATTACTCCTCATATCGGACAAAAAGAGCTCTATGTAACATCCGGTCATTATGCCAAATATGGCAAGGACTCTTTTCAGCCGATTAATACCCCCCAGGAGGGCGAGGAGTTTTTACTAAAACCTATGAACTGCCCTCATCATTGCGAAATTTATAAAACAAAGCCAAGATCGTACAGAGATATGCCTTTGCGTCTTGCTGAGTTTGGAACAGTATACAGGTACGAACAAAGCGGAGAGCTGCATGGCCTTACAAGAGTAAGGGGCTTTACTCAGGACGATGCTCATATTTTTTGCCGTCCCGATCAGCTTAAAGAGGAGTTTATCAAGGTAATTGATATAGTTCTTTATATATTTAAGACTCTGGATTTTAAAGACTATACTGCTCAGATATCACTCCGAGACCCTGATAATAAAGAGAAATACATAGGGAGTGATGAAAACTGGGATAAGGCAGAAAGTGCTATTATTGAGGCGGCTAAGGAGAAGGGTCTGGAGACAACAGTAGAGACAGGAGAGGCCGCGTTTTACGGCCCTAAGCTCGATTTTATGGTAAAGGATGCTATTGGCAGAAAATGGCAACTTGGAACAATTCAGGTCGATTATAATTTGCCTGAGCGTTTTGAACTAGAATATGTAGGGGCTGACGACAAAAAGCACAGACCTGTAATGATTCACCGCGCACCCTTCGGATCTATGGAGAGATTTGTTGCGGTTCTTATAGAACATACCGGAGGAAAGTTTCCTTTATGGCTCACTCCGGAGCAAGCAGTGATATTACCGATTAGTGAAAAATTCAATGATTATGCAAAAAAAGTTGCAGAATTCTTGAATAATCACGATATTCGCGCCTCAATTGACGACAGGAACGAGACTATTGGCAAGAAAATCAGGGAGAATGAACTTAAGAGAGTTCCATTCCTCCTTATTGTTGGTGAAAAAGAGATGGATGCGAATATGATATCTGTTCGCAAACAGGGAGATGGAGATAAAGGCCAAATGTCAGCAGAGGCTTTTGCGAAAATGATAGAACAAGAGGTAACAAAACAAACGGAATATTAATTAAAATTAGGAGGAAAACTTATCGCTACACCATTTAAGCCGCGTCCGGGAGGATTTTTTAAGAAATCCAGTAATTCATCATCAGGCAACAGATTCAACGACAGAAGAGGCTTTGCCAAAAAAGCTGATGACGGACCAAGAATGAATAACAGAATAACTGCTCCCAGAGTGAGAGTAGTTGGTGAAAATGTCCCAAATCCTGGGGTTTACTCTACGTTGGAGGCAATCAGGATGGCAGAGGCGATGGAGCTTGATTTAGTAGAGATTTCCCCCAATGTTGACCCACCTGTTTGTAAGATTATTGACTATCAGAAGTATGTTTACCAGCAAAAGAAGAAAGCGAAAGAGATTAAGGCAAACACAGCAAAGATGGTTATTAAAGAGATCAGATTCGGTCCTAATACCGATGAGCATGATTTCCAGTTTAAGTTAAAGCATGCCAAGTCTTTTTTAGAAGAGGGTTCTAAAGTTAAGGCGTTTGTTTTTTTTAAAGGAAGATCTATTCTTTTTGCAGATCAGGGTGAGAAGCTTTTGCTAAGGTTTGCATATGAACTGGATGAATACGGAAAGGCAGAGCAGATGCCAAAATTAGAAGGAAAAAGGATGATAATGATGTTATCGCCAAACAAAAAGAAGTAAATCTTAATTAAAACCAAATATTAAAATGCCAAAGATTAAGACCAACTCCGGTGCAAAGAAGCGTTTTCAACTGACCGGAACAGGTAAAGTGAAGAGAAAGCACGCCTACAAAAGTCACATTTTGACAAAAAAAACAACAAAGCAGAAAAGGAATCTTACCTATTCTTCTTTAGTTTCGGCTGCTGATGAAAAGAGGATTAAAGATCTTTTGGTCGCTTAATCACAACCAATTATTAACCTGAGTGTACAGCAGGAAAAGTTTCTCAATAGGAGGAGAGCGCTGACATTCTTAAAACCAATTTAGTGTAGTATGCCAAGATCGGTAAATTCGGTGGCCTCAAGAGCCCGCCGTAAAAGAATTTTAAAATTAACACGCGGTAATTTTCTTGCCCGTGCAAATGTGTGGACGGTTGCTAAGAATACCTACGAAAAAGGTTTGACTTATGCATACCGCGATCGTAAAAACAAAAAGCGCACATTCCGTGCCTTGTGGATTCAAAGAATAAATGCTGCGGCCAGACAACATGGGATGAATTACTCTCAGTTTATGGGTAAACTTGCAAAAAACAATGTTGGCCTTAACAGAAAGGTGCTTGCAGATCTCGCTATGAACAACCCTCAGGCATTTGAGACAATTATCAACTCAGTAAAATAGGTAAAATTGAAATTTCTCCGGATAACAGGCAATAGGTGGTTCAGATTTGGTATCTGGGCCTTTCTCTATTTGCTGTGGGTAATATGGTTCGGTAACTGGTGGTTCCTCCCGGGATTGCTGGTAATATTCGATCTTTACATTACGCGCAAGGTTAAATGGGCATTCTGGAAAAAGAGATACAAGGAGGGTGAAAAGAGAAATGCATGGTTAGATTGGTTAGACGCCATTATATTTGCTTTAGTGGTCTCGACCTTTATTAAATCATTCTTTTTCGAGGCTTATATGATTCCTACCTCCTCTATGGAGAGATCGCTTATGACTGGCGACTATCTGTTTGTCAGTAAGCTTTCTTATGGCCCCAAAGTATCTCAGACTCCATTATCGTTTCCACTTGTTCACAATGTACTTCCCATTACCGGAGGTGAGTCTTACTTAACCTGGATACAAAATCCTTACAGACGGCTTGCAGGTTTATCGAAGGTAAAACGAGATGATATAGTTGTTTTTAATTTTCCTCACGGAGATACTGTCCTTACTCAGGTTCCTACCGAAGATTACTACAGTCATGTAAGAATCAATGGCAGGGAGCAGACGGTAAGAATGTATGGCCCTGTGGTTGTAAGACCTGTGGACAAAAGAGACAATTATGTAAAAAGATGCGTTGCTGTTGCAGGTGACACAATGGCTATTATTAATGGTAAAGTATATGTTAATGGTGCTCCGCAGCAGTCGTTGCCCGGAATACAAAACACATATGTTGTTATAACCAACGGAACTGCGATTAACTCCAAAATTATAGAGGGACTAGGTTTGAGTCCTGAAGAGTTGTATTTCGACCCTTCAATACCCGGCTATCACTCTTTTCCGCTAAACGAAAAGGAGACAGCTCAGATTTCAGCCCTTTCCAATGTAGTTGAGTTAAGACAGAATATTGATGTATACCCTCCCGATTTCCCTGATTTTAAGTTACTGATTTTCCCTTATACCGACACTTTAACATTCAGATGGACGAGAGATAATTTCGGTCCTCTCTGGATTCCGAAAAAAGGGGCAACAGTGAAACTGACTCTTGAGACTCTTCCTCTTTATGAGAGAATAATCGAGAATTATGAAGAGAATAAACTTGAAGTCAAAGGTGACACAATATACATAAATGATAAGCCGACTTTCGACTATACCTTTAAAATGGATTACTACTTTATGCTGGGAGACAACAGACACAACTCGCTTGACTCTCGTTATTGGGGTTTTGTTCCGGAATCTCATATAGTAGGATCTCCTGCAGTAATCTGGTTCTCCAAGGATCAGTACAAAGCTTTTCCCCGTAATGTGAGGTGGAAGAGGATTTTTAAATTTGTGTAAATATTTTGGATAAGAGAAAAAAAATCACGATATTTGCAACCCTTGAAAAAATATTAAATTTTACGATATACAATGGCACGAGTTTGTCAAGTTACAGGAAAGAAAAGGATGATTGGGAACAATGTTTCTCACTCAAAGCGCAGAACCAAGCGTGAATTTGCTCCAAACCTTCAGAATAAGCGTTTTTGGTTTGCAGAGGAGCAGAGGTTCGTAAGCCTTAAGGTTTCGGCCGCAGGGATGCGTACTATCAATAAAAAAGGTCTGAGTGCCGTTCTTAAAGAGGCAAAGGCTAAAGGTTTACTTAATCTGATTTAACACATAACAGCAATATGGCAAAGAAAGGTAACAGGGTGCAGGTTATACTCGAATGCACAGAGCAGAGAGAGAGCGGTGTTCCGGGGATATCAAGGTACATTACTACCAAGAATAAAAAGAATACCACTCAGCGCCTGGAGCGTAAAAAGTACAATCCCTACCTAAAAAAGGTTACTCTCCACCGTGAGATTAAATAAGAATATTAAAAAATAATATATTATGGCAAAAAAAGTAGTTGCTACATTCGGAGGAACTAAAGGTTCCAGCAAAACTAATGTTAAGTGCATACGAATGGTACGCTCTGATCGCAGCGGCTCATATGCATTTCAGGAGGAGATGATTCCAGTAGATGGCGTAAAAGACTTCTTTAGTAAAAAATAAAGTTGTATAAACGATTAAATATTAAGGCCGGTACATTCATTTGTGCCGGCCTTATATTTTCAATATAGGGAATAAACTATTATTTGTATCTTTGAAGGTTAAAATGAAAACTATGGCATTATTCGGATTGTTCAGCTCAAAGTCGAAGGAGGAGAAGATAGCACTGGAACAGGGACTTGTAAAGACAAAACAGGGCATATTGGAGAAGCTGTCCAGAGCTGTTGCAGGTAAGTCGAAAGTTGATGACGCTATTCTTGATGATATAGAGGAGGCCCTTATTGCATCGGATATCGGAGTTGAGACTACCCTTAGGATAGTAGAGAGACTTGAGGAGAGAGTTGCAAAGGAGAAGTACATGAACTCTACGGAACTCAGTAAAATTTTAAGAGAGATTATTGAAGAATTACTGAATGTTTCAGGCACTGATATTGATGTGCAGGAGCCTTTTGATTTCTCGGTTAAGCCTTATGTTATTATGGTTGTTGGGGTAAATGGTGTAGGTAAAACTACTACTATTGGAAAGCTAGCAGCACGGCTTACTTCTATGGGTAAAAAAGTTGTACTTGGAGCCGCTGATACATTCAGGGCTGCAGCTGTAGAGCAGCTAACGATATGGAGTGAGAGGGCCGGTGTTCCAATAATTAAACAGAAGATGGGGGCAGATCCTGCATCGGTAGCTTATGATACAGTTGCCTCTGCCGTTTCTTCCGGAGCAGATGTTGTTCTCATTGATACTGCGGGCAGGTTGCATAATAAAGTAAACCTAATGAATGAGCTGACAAAAATCAGAAATGTTATGAAAAAGATAATTCCTGATGCTCCTCACGAGGTGTTGCTTGTTTTAGACGGATCAACAGGCCAAAATGCTTATCAGCAGGCAAAGGAGTTTACCAAAGCAACGGATGTTACTGCCCTGGCAGTAACCAAGCTGGACGGAACGGCAAAGGGTGGGGTGGTAATCGGAATTTCGGATCAGTTTAAAATTCCGGTAAAGTTCATTGGAGTTGGAGAGAGGATTGAAGATCTGCAGTTTTTTGACAAAAAAGAGTTTGTAGAATCGCTATTTTAATCGATTATCATAAAAATATCAGATAAATTATGAAAGTTTCTTATAACTGGCTGAGGAATTATTTAGATACCGATGTATCTGTCAATGAAATAGAGAACATTCTAACCTCTATCGGTTTAGAGGTTGAGTCTGTTGAATTGACAGAGGAGGTACCCGGAGGCCTGGCCGGAGTTGTTGTAGGGGAGGTTATTGAGTGCAGTAAACACCCTGATGCCGATAAGCTGAGTGTTACTAAAGTGAGTACCGGAAAGGGTGAGTTATTGAGTATTGTGTGTGGAGCTCCTAATGTTTCCAAGGGTCAGAAAGTCTTTGTTGCAACTGTCGGAACAACACTTACATTTTCTAACGGGGAGTCTTTAAAAATTAAGAGGGCAAAAATACGAGGTGAGGAGAGCCAGGGGATGATTTGTGCCGAAGATGAACTAGGAATAGGAGAGAGCCATGATGGTATTATGGTTTTGCCTGAAGATACAGTTGTCGGTACAAGTGCTAAAGAGGCTCTTAATTTACGCAGTGATTATCTCTTTGAAATTGGATTAACCCCTAATAGGGTTGACGCTTCGTCTCATTTTGGTGTTGCGAGAGAATTACACGCATATCTGAGGTTTCACGGATTTAATTCAAAGCTGAAGAAACCCGAAACCGATCATAGAGCAATAGAATTATCAGGCAAGTCAATCAGGCCGGTTGAGGTTTCCCTTGAGGCGCCTGATGCCGCACCTAAGTATTGCGGTTTAACTTTGTCTGGAATTAAGGTTGCTCCATCGCCGGCATGGTTGCAGAAATCTCTTAAAGCAATAGGTGTAAGGCCAATTAATAATGTTGTCGATATTACAAACTTTGTTTTACACGAAACCGGACAGCCACTACATGCTTTCGATTACAATAAGATAACGGGAGAGAAGGTGGTTGTAAGAATGGCTAAAGAGGGAGAGAAGTTTATAACATTAGATGGCATAGAGCGTAAGCTTAGTGCGCAGGATCTTATGATTTGCGATTCCGTAAAACCTATGTGTATAGCTGGAGTTTTTGGTGGAGAGGAGTCGGGTGTAACTACTGAAACTACTGCAATATTTCTTGAGAGCGCCTACTTTAATCCTGTTTCTGTAAGAAAAAGCTCGAAAAGGCATTCTCTGAAAACTGATGCCTCATTTCGTTTTGAAAGAGGAGCTGATCCGGATATGGCGGAGTTTGCGCTGTATCGGGCATCTCAACTTTTGTGTGAGTACGCGGGTGCCTCTGTTACAGGAGATATTGTAAATGAATATCCGAAAGAGATAGAGAAGGCCGTAATCTCTCTCGATTTTAACAGAATAGAGTCATTAATCGGGAAAAAAATTGGCAAAGACAGTATTTTGTCAATTTTACAGTTTCTTGATTTTGAGGTTGTTGAACAGAATAATAATGGAGCTGTTGTAAAAGCTCCGTTATTCAGGGTAGATGTTACCCGTGAGTGTGATGTAACTGAGGAGATTCTTAGAATTTATGGATACAACAATGTTGAGTTACCGGTAAGAATGAGTGCTTCACTATCGCCGGGTAAAAAGCCCGATCCTGAAAGTGTGAGGGATATTGCTGCGGGTTTGCTAGTGAATAACGGCTTTTATGAAACTATGAACAATTCTCTTACAAAGAGTGATTACTATGTAAATCTTACATCATTTCCTCATGATAACTTGGTGATGCTACTGAATCCCTTGAGTTCGGATCTTAATTCGATGAGGCAGACACTTATTTTTAATGCTCTTGAGGTTATAGCATACAACATTAACAGACAGAATCCTGACTTAAAATTGTTTGAGTTTGGTAATGTTTACCATAAAAGTTCATCGGATATCTGTAGTTTAGATAGTTACTCTGAGACTTCGATGCTAAGTATGTTTATTACCGGCCCCGGATATCCGTATTGGCGGGGAGAAAAACCCAAAGTCTCGTTTTTTATGCTTAAAGGTTACATAGAGGCCCTTTTCAAGCGATTTGGCGTAGATTTATACGACTTGGTAACAGATACTGCTCCGGAAGAGCTTTTTGCCGAAGGTATCGCTTTTTACACCAAAGGGGGCAAAAAACTGGCGGTAGCCGGAGCATTGAAGAACTCTCTACTTAAAAAATTTGACATTAAGCAGGCGGTTTATGGAGCTGAAGTATCATGGGATTTATTGCTTAATCTGGCCAAAAAGAATAAAGTCAAGTACAGAGAGTTGCCAAAGTACCCTGAGGTTAAGAGAGATCTGGCACTTGTTATTGATGAAAGTGTAAACTATTCTGACATAAGAAATAGTGCCTTTGCAGCAGAGAGAAAATTACTTAAAGACGTTACCCTTTTTGATGTTTACAGGGGAGATAAAATTCCTGAGGGTAAAAAGCAATATGCAATAAGCTTTACCCTACAGGATCTTGAAAAAACACTTACCGATAAGTCGGTAGAAGATGTAATGAGTAAGCTTTTAAGTCGATTTAAAGCCGATTTTGGAGCAGCATTGAGATAATATCATGTAGGTTATGAGAAAGCTGATAGGTGGTATCACAAACTTTATGTCTCTTGTAAAGTTTTCTCATACGGTTTTTGCTATGCCCTTTGCTCTAACGGGCTTTGTGTACGGTTATGCAGTATCGGGAGAGGGGATTGATTTCTGGAATCTGCTACTGGTAATTTTAGCTATGGTTTTTGCCAGAAATGCGGCAATGGGATTTAACCGATACGCCGACAGAGATATTGATGCCCTTAACAGCAGAACCAGAACGAGGGAGATTCCATCCGGTTTGGTGAGCCCCTGGTCAGTTAAGCTATTTATTCTGTTTAACGCTCTTTTTTTTATAATTACAGCTGCATTTATTAACAGGCTCAGTTTTATCTTATCATTTCCTGCACTAGCTCTTATTCTGGGTTATAGTCTGGTAAAGCGGTTTTCGTCGATGAGTCATTATGTGCTGGGTTTAGCTCTTGCTATTGCTCCTGCCGGTGCTTTTATTGCTGTTACAGGAACATTGAATCTTGCTGCTGCTGTTCTCTCTTCTGTAGTTTTACTGTGGGTAAGTGGTTTTGACATAAT
>CAYGGD010000010.1:0-18579 GCA_964349315.1 uncultured Muribaculaceae bacterium | reverse complement strand
TCAGATGATCTTAGCAGGGTAAATGCCGCTTTTTTTACTGCAAACGGGATTGCGTCGCTTGTTTTTGCAATTTTTACAATTACGGACCTTCTGATTTAGCTAGTGGGACGAGGCATTTTGTAAACCGGATAAAGGTTTGCATCTACTTCTACTCCGGCTCTGACCTTATCCATGAAAAACTGCAGGATGGCTCTTGGATTTGAAGCAAACTCTTTATCTTCTCTCTTTTTTCTTTCAAATTCTGCTTTTACAGCCGGATTCTTTTCCATTATCTCTCTCCCTTTTACCTCCATATAATTGAGTCTTATCCAAAACTCGGTTGGCGGTGCTACGAATGAGTTGTAAAACCCCCAGTATACCAAGGATGTAGAAGATTTCGGTTCCAGCATATGAGCAATTATTTTTACTTTGGGCTGAGTTGTGAATACAACTACATCACCCTGTTTGCATTCAATGGTCTCAGTTTGTTCTGTATACTTAGTGTTTAATGTTATTCGCCCCTCGTATGGTCTTTCGGACCACTTCGGTTCATAGAAGCGGTAGGTTATAAGTTCCATCGTGGTATCATTTTGCAACCGCGTGTATTCTATAGCATGCAGATCCAGAAGTTCTATTGTCTGAAGTTGTTCACTTGATATTATGTAGGCAAAGGGGAGCTCAATCTTGTCTTCTTCGATGTATGAAGTAATCAGAGGCATACGGTATGTAACAGGTGCTTCCCTATTTGAGTATGTCCATGGAGCACCACTTAAGTCGCTGATTTCGGTTTTAGTTTCCCACGCCAAAAAATCAACCATCTCATATTTATCAATATTATGTGAGTAGGCGAGTGCGATAGAGTCTCTCCTGTACTCAGTAAGGGATGAGTAATCATCGGCATCTTTTATACTTTGTTTTAAGGAGTGATTATTTTGCCCGATAATCTCCATCGAGTGTTTGAGGATAAGGTATGTTGCCTGAACTCTCTCTTTATAAGGTTTATAAATATGATTCTCTACAAGGAGCCCTATTCTGTTATTTGCATATGCATATCCGTTGGAGTATTGAGGTGCAAAGTTTGATGGTAGCAGAATAGATGTAGAGTCCTGATAACTTGTGTATTCAAGGTATGGAAACAGAGGGTATCCAGACTCTTCCATCATATTTGAAAGCTCTTTTTCATATATTTTTTTATTCCACTCAAACATTGGCGGAGATAAGAAACCACACTGATCAAGTCCATATGTGCTTACATACTGGAAATCGGCACCGTTTGTTACATGAATATCAATAAAAAGTTCGGGCAACCATTTATTGTAGAGAGAGATAAGAGCCCTGGTTTCAGGAGCATCTGCCTTAATAAAATCAC
The DNA here is from genome assembly GCA_964349315.1 of uncultured Muribaculaceae bacterium. Lineage (GTDB taxonomy): Bacteria > Bacteroidota > Bacteroidia > Bacteroidales > UBA932 > Bact-08. The sequence continues at coordinate 17,231 of CAYGGD010000010.1, read as the reverse complement.
GGTTCATATTATAGCGCTGTGCTGTGAATCTGGATCCTACCTCTTCGGGCCCATTTTGATTAATCCGGTAATGGGTGCCAAAATCTTCATGTCCGTCGGGGTTAATTATGGGGATAAATAAAAGCGAAACACTGTCTAATATTCCGGGATATTTTCCGTAGATTGCTATATCGCGTATTAACATCAAACCAGCATCTTTACCGTCGGGTTCACCCGCATGTATGGCGGCTTCGGCCAGAATAACCGAACGGCCCTTTCTCCTTATTTTTGAAGGCTCGGTCAAACCATCCTTGTCCAGTATTATCATTGGGATGTCTCTCCCCTGAGGAGTAACTCCGATAGAGTTGTAGTTTACTTGACGAGAATGTTTTGCCAGCAACAGGCAGTACTCAACTGTTTCGTCAAACCGGGGAGTTTGGTTGTAATTGTGTTTTTCGTAATGGGTCTGAAAGTCTGCTGTTGTGCAGGATGAGATTATCAGTAATGTAATAAAAACCCGGGTAAAAAGAGCTTTACTATTCATTTGGCTTAAGTTATATATTTAGGGTGCAAATATAATCAAAGATAAGAGGGTTACTAAAAAAATCAGTAACCCTCTTATTTGTAAAGCTTTCACTTTTATTTTCGGAGAAAGCAGGTTTTATCTGCCGTATTTTGCAAGTTCGCCAAGCTCTTCTTCAATACGAAGAAGTTGGTTGTACTTTGCCATACGGTCCGAACGACTGAGAGAGCCGGTTTTTATCTGACCTGAGTTAGTTGCAACAGCTATGTCTGCAATTGTAGAATCTTCGGTTTCACCCGAGCGATGCGAGGTTACTGATGTAAATTTGTTGCGGTGTGCAAGCTCAATTGCATTCAGGGTTTCTGTCAGGGTGCCGATTTGATTAACTTTTATCAATATTGAGTTTGTACATCCCATATCAATTCCTTTTTTCAGAAACTCTACATTAGTAACAAAAAGATCATCACCTACAAGCTGAATTTTTGATCCCAGTACATCGGTAAGAAGCTTCCATCCATCCCAGTCTTGTTCATCCATGCCATCTTCTATGGAGTCTATCGGATATTTTTCTGTAAGTTGCTTGAGGTATTCTACCTGCTCTTTTGCATCTCTTTTAACTCCTTTCGGGCCTTCGAATTTGGAGTAGTCGTAAATTCCATCTTTAAAGAATTCGCTGGCTGCACAGTCAAGAGCAATTGTGATTTCCTTACCCGGCTCGTAGCCCGCCTTTTTAATGGCAGCAATAATTGAGTCAAGGGCATCTTCGGTTCCATTGAGTGCAGGAGCAAATCCTCCTTCGTCACCAACAGCAGTGCTAAGACCCCTGTCGTGGAATATTTTCTTTAGACTGTGAAATACTTCAGCACCCATTCTGAGGGCCTCTTTAAAACTGGGAGCGCCGACAGGCCTAATCATAAATTCCTGAAAAGCAATCGGTGCGTCTGAGTGAGAACCGCCGTTAATAATATTCATCATCGGAACTGGAAGGGTAACTGCATTTGTTCCCCCTATGTATCTGTAAAGAGGTATCTGCAGATAATCGGCTGCCGCTCTGGCAACAGCCAGTGATACTCCGAGAATTGCATTTGCTCCAAGTTTTGATTTGGTAGGAGTTCCGTCAAGATCGATAAGGAACTTATCTATCTGAGTTTGATTAAGAGCACTCATTCCCATTATTGCAGGAGCGATTATCTCATTTACATTTTTTACTGCCTGAAGTACGCCTTTCCCAAGATAGCGTGATTTATCACCGTCTCTTAATTCGATAGCTTCATTGATACCGGTTGAGGCACCCGAAGGAACTGCGGCTCTCCCGAATGCTCCTGACAAAAGATGAACGTCTACCTCAATGGTAGGGTTGCCGCGTGAATCAAGAATCTCACGGGCTTGTACATTACAAATTTCCATAATTTGATAAAATTTTTATATTGGTTATACTATTCCTGGTTAATCTCTGAGCATATACTCGATAGTACTTACAACACGGACCGTCTTTATTTGCGGTGTGTTGGCATCTCTGTCTGTGATAATGAACTGTCCCTGACTAGCTCGTTTGATTTTACCAAGTTTACTGTTAGAGTCATCTGCAAATTTTTCTGCAGCCGCTCTTGCATTCATTGTTGCTTCCTCTATCATTGAGGGCTTAATTGAGTTTAGACCTGTATAGAAGTATTGTGTCTGATATTCATAATCTCCTGCAACCAAGGCAATACCAATTGAAAGGAGTTTAGACTGACCGGAGATTATTTCTGAAACCAGCTCTACATTTTCGGATGTGACCGTAATAATGCTTGTAATATTGTATCTGTATGCAGAAGGTTGACTTTGATATCTCTCTGCATTCATATCAATAATCACAGGAGCATTTATTCTTATTTCACTGCTATCTACGCCTTGTGAGAGCAGATGATTAATTATAAGAGTGTTTTTGTCGTTAATGATTTTGTATAATTGAGTTAAATCGTTTCCGATCTCTTTGTAAACTACCGGCCATATTACCTTATTGGCCGGAACTTCGAGCTCGGCAAGACCCTTTACAACAACTACCCTGTCATAGGATTTAAAAGAGACAATGGCACTTTTAATAAAAATGCCAAGAAAAATAAGGCCTATCATTATGAACAGACCCGGAAAGAGAGATTTCTCAGAAATACGACTTCCCATAATTTTAATTAAATTTGAGGGTTCTTTGCATCAAAACGCAAAGTTAGCAAAGCTTTTAAATTTTTAGCAACACTAGAACAGCAAATATCAAGCCATGAAACATCACTTTAAATTACTACTAACTTCTGTTTTAACAACAATTTGCCTGCACACAGCTTTAGCACAGAGCGACCCTCAATTAAAAATTGTACGGGGAAAATCGGACACAGTTCACACCCCTGTCCATTTTATAATAGGGGTTGCAAAGCCGGGCTCGCAGATTTTGATAAATGAACAACCTGTTAAACAATATTCTACCGGTTCTTTCGGAATTGAGATGAACCTTATTGAAGGTGATAACAGAGTTTTAATTAAATCTGTTTACGATAACAAAACAGAAAGTGAGGATTTTTCTGTCTTTTATAAAAAGCCGGAACCTGCTGACAGAGGAGAGATAATTACTGATTTTCAGGGATTAGTTATTAAAACCCTAAAAGGGGCATACCTTAACTATGGAGCAGGTGAAGACCGTCTCGGTGGTGCAAAAATTAATTTTTTGCCTGAAGGTATCAAAATGGAGGTTATTGATTCGATTAATAATCTCTATAAAGTTCGTCTTTCTGAAAACAGATACTCTTATATCCCTAAGCAGTTTACAGAGAAAATGGCTATTGGTGTTAAGCCCCCATTCTCTTTGTCCGGTTCGTGGAGTGTCAGCAATAATGGTACATTCGACAGGGTGAGAGTATCACTTCAGGAGAGACAGCCCTTTGTTGTTTACAGAGATATTAATCCGAATAGGATAATTGTTGATTTGCACGGTGTTGCATGTAATTCAAACTGGATTACCCAATATCAGGATCTGGAGGCAATTGAGTATGTACATCTTAATCAAACCTCATCGGATGTTTTAAGCATAATAATTCAACTTAAGGATAAGTACAGCTGGGGATATTCCGTAGATTACGCCGGAAACTCTCTGGATATTATTGTAAGGCATACGCCCGCTACTCTAAAAACCAGAGCAAGATCACCTCTTCAGGGTCTCTTTTTCGGTATAGATGCGGGACACGGAGGGGCAAACTTAGGTGCTGTCAGCCCTTCGGGAATAAGAGAAAAGGATTTGAATCTCGCTATGGCACACATGCTTAGAGAAGAGCTGGAGAAAAGGGGAGCCAGGGTGATAATGAGCCGCTATGAAGATATTGAAATGTCTATGCAGGAGCGGGTTGATCTGTTTAAAAATGCAAATGTAGATATGGTTGTATCTGTACATTGCAACGCCGGTGGTCATCCTCTCAGAACTATGGGTACCAGTACTTATTACAGACATATAGATCATCGGGCACTTGCCGATGTTGTTTTAAGAAGATTACTGGATTTGGATGTCAGAAATTTTGGTCTGATAGGTAATTTTAATTTTGCTTTAAATGCCCCTACCGATTTTCCCTCTGTTTTGGTAGAGACATTGTTTATGAGTTCGTTGCCGGAGGAGGAGATGCTTGCTGATGAGAAGTTTCAAAAAGAGATGATGTTAAAAGTTGCTAAAGGACTCGAAGATTATATAAAATTGGTCAGAGCGGAGGTCAGATAATATATGGGGTTTAAACTCTCTTCAAAGTTCAGTCCGACCGGTGATCAGCCGGAAGCAATATCTCAGATAGTTAATAATATGAGAGATGGAATTTCTGCTCAGGCATTGCTTGGAGTTACCGGTTCGGGTAAAACATTCACTATGGCCAATGTAATAGAGCAGCTTCAGCGTCCAGCTCTGGTTCTGAGCCATAATAAGACACTTGCTGCTCAGCTGTATGGTGAGTTTAAATCTTTTTTTCCTGATAACGCTGTTGAGTATTTTGTCTCCTATTACGACTACTATCAGCCTGAAGCATATTTGCCGGTAACTGACACCTATATCGAGAAAGACCTCAGCATAAATGACGAAATTGAGAAATTAAGACTATCTGCTTCGAGCGCTCTCCTCTCTGGCAGAAGAGATGTTATTGTTGTCTCAAGTGTCTCCTGTCTTTACGGAATAGGAAATCCTGAGGACTTTCATGCCAATACAGTTAATTTAAAAAAAGAGCAGCCCATCTCCAGAAGTAAATTGCTGTATGCTTTGGTTGACAGTCTCTACTCCAGAAATGAAAATGAGTTTAAAAGAGGCACCTTTCGTGTTAAAGGAGACTCTGTTGATATTTATCCTGCATACTCTGACACTGCAGTAAGAATTATATTCTTTGGCAACAATATTGAGAGCATCGAACTTTTTGATCCCGTTTCAGGTGCATTCATAAACGAATTGGAATCTGTATCAGTATATCCTGCCAATATTTTTGTTACCACAAAGGAGAGGATGAAAAATGCAATAGTGCAGATACAGGACGATTTGGTAAGTCAGGTAAAGTACTTTGAAGAGATTGGAAAATACCTGGAAGCAAAGAGGATAAAGCAGAGGGTTGAGTTTGATATGGAGATGATTAAGGAGCTTGGCTATTGCCCTGGGATAGAGAACTACTCTCGTTATTTTGACGGGAGGAAGCCCGGGATGAGGCCGTTTTGCCTGATAGACTATTTCCCCTCAGATTTTATAACCTTTATTGATGAGAGCCATGTTACAATACCTCAGGTCAGGGCAATGTACGGTGGTGACCGTTCCAGGAAAGTAACTCTTATAGATTATGGATTCAGACTTCCTGCCGCAGCAGACAATAGACCTCTCAAATTTGATGAGTTTGAATCGATACTGGGGCAGAGAGTATTTGTAAGTGCTACCCCTGCCGACTATGAGCTTGCTGCTTCAGATGGCCTTATTGTAGAGCAGGTGGTTAGACCTACAGGGCTTTTAGACCCTCCAATTGAGGTGAGGTCAACCAAGAGTCAGATAGATAACTTGCTGGAGGAGATTAAATTGAGGGCTGATAAAGATGAGAGGATTCTCGTTACAACTCTTACTAAAAGAATGGCAGAAGAGCTTGATAAGTATCTTAGTAATGTAAATATAAGATGCAGATATATCCATTCTGATGTTGATACAATGGAGCGAATTGAGATTCTAGAAGATTTTCAGGAAGGGCGCTTTGATGTTTTGATTGGAGTTAATCTGTTAAGAGAGGGATTAGACCTTCCGCAGGTGTCTTTGGTTGCAATACTCGATGCCGATAAGGAGGGATTTTTGAGAAGCTCCAGAGCACTGACTCAGACAGCCGGAAGAGCTGCCAGAAATATAGAAGGAAGGGTAATAATGTATGCCGATACTATAACAGGTTCTATGCGACAGACCATTGAAGAGACTGATAGAAGAAGAAAAAAACAGGAGGAGTATAATAAAAAGCACAACATTTTGCCGAGACAAATTGTTAAACAGGTCAGAAATATTATGGGCAAAGTGAAAGACTACAAGGTTGAGGAGGAAGAGGTGAATCCTTTGCTTGCTGATCCTGTGCTGGCACTACTTAATCCTGAACAGGTAAAGAAGGCAATTATTGCCGCTAAACTTCAGATGGAAGGTGCTGCTTCTGATCTGGACTTTCTCCGCGCTGCAAAATTTCGAGATGAGATGAATGCTTTAAAAAAATTGATTAAAAAAGATTCAGAATAGTATGTTTTCCACGAAAATGGAGAAGCTTATTGAGGCCTCTCAAGAAGTTGAAAAAAAGGAGTTTAAAGAGTCTTGGGTTATTGCTCAAAAGTCACTTGAAGGAGAGTTGAGAAGTGATGGTACCCCTTTTATTAATCATGTTGTAGCTGTTTCTGAGATTATTGTTTTCGAACTTGGATTATTAATTCCCTCAGTAACTTCTTTTTTATTACATGAGGCAACAAGAAAGGATAATAATTTACTCGATGGATACCGAAAATCCTTTTCAGCCGAGATAATATCAATGGCTGAAAGTTTGAATAAAATTTCGGATATTAAGCCCAAAGACACAGGTTTGCAGGCAGATAATTATCGTAAGCTGATTGTCAGTTATTCAAAGGATCCTCGGGTTACACTAATTAAACTGGCTGACAGGCTGGAGGTAATGAGAAGTCTTGATTTTTTTTCCAAACAGAAGCAACTAAAAAAGGCAACTGAGACTCTTATGTTATATGCACCCCTTGCTCACCAGCTAGGCTTGTATAATGTAAAAAGTGAAATGGAAGATCTCTCTTTCAGATATTCTGATTCTGAAAATTTCAGACTAATCAGTAATAAACTAAAGGCGGGAGAACAAGAGCGAAAAAGATTGACAGATTGGTTTATATCTCCGTTGGAACGAGGTCTTAAAAGCGCACATATCAAATATCATTTAAAAAGCAGAACCAAGACAGCATACTCTGTTTACAAGAAGATGCAGAAACAGCAAATTCCCTTTGAGTCTGTGGCAGATCTGTTTGCAATACGGGTTGTGATAGATTCTCCCCCGGAAAAAGAGAAGGAGCTATGCTGGAAAGTGTACTCTATTGTCACCGACAATTATACTCCGGACACAAGTCGCTTAAGAGATTGGATTACAGTGCCTAAGGCTAACGGATATGAGTCTCTTCATACTACCGTAAATACCAGGGATGGCCACAGGGTGGAGGTCCAGATAAGAACCGCCAGAATGGATGATATTGCTGAGAATGGATTTGCTGCTCACTGGGCATATAAGGGAGTTAAAAATGAACAAGGAATATCTTCTTGGTTGTCAGGAGTGAAGAAGATGCTTGAAAGTGGAACAATTACAGATGCAAAAGATGTTGTTTTAAGTTTAGATGAAATTTTTGTATTTACCCCCGAAGGTGATTTAAGGCGACTTCTATCGGGCTCCTCTGTTCTGGATTTTGCTTTTGATATTCACACCAACCTTGGTATTAGGTGTTCGGGAGCAAAGATAAATGGTAAGCCGGCATCTATAAGGGATAAATTAAAAACAGGCGATGTGGTTGAGATAATGAGTTCCAAAAATCAGAAACCATCTTTGGACTGGCTTAATTATGTTGTTTCTTCGAAGGCAAGAGCAAAGATAAAACAGAAGATAAAGGAGGAGGCCGGAAAAAGAGCTCTTGAAGGAAAGGAGTTGCTTGAGAGAAGGGTTACAAACTGGAAATTTAACTTTAATGACGACCTTATTGTTTTTTTGCTCAAACACTATAAGTATAAAACTGCAAGTGAGTTATATGCTGATATTGCTAATGGAGAGGTAGATATATTTGATATTAAATCGTTGTTAAGTGCAAAAGAGAGTGATTCGTCTAATGAGATAAAAGAGAAGGAGATTGTTATATCGCAATTGCCTAAGGTAGAAAAAAAAGGAGACTCGCCATCTCTTGATTATCTGATTATTGACGACAAAATTAACAATGTTAGCTTTAAACTGGCCAAGTGTTGTAATCCAATAATGGGAGATGATGTTTTCGGTTTTGTAACAATTAAAGAGGGGATTAAAATTCACAGGTTAAGTTGTCCTAATGCAGCTAGATTAATTGAAAACTATCCCTATCGGGTTCAAAAGGTAAAATGGCGTGAAAATATATCCGGTAATAATTTTCAGGCTGCTATCAGAATCAGCGGTTATGGTGACGCATCTGCCGGACAACAAATTATTGAAGTTATTAACTCACTGGGTATATCACTCAGAAATTTTACCATATCTGAACTTAAGGGGCGCCTTGATGCCCGTATGCAGGTAGCTGTTCCAAATAATCAGCAACTTGATAAGTTAATTTTTAATTTAAGAAAAATTAAAGGTATTAAATCTGTAAACAGAATAGCGAATGTCTGAAAGCATTATTATAAAAGGGGCAAGACTCAACAACCTTAAAGACCTCGATTTAGAGATACCACGCAACCAATTTGTGGTAATTACTGGAATTTCGGGATCAGGTAAGTCTACACTTGCTTTTGACACCTTGTTTGCAGAGGGCCAGAGGCGTTTTGTTGAGAGCATCTCCTCTTTTGCAAGACAGTTTCTTGGCAGAATGACAAAGCCCGATGTAGATGATATAAAGGGAATTCCTCCGGCGATAGCAATCGAACAAAAGGTAAATACAAGAAACCCTAGATCTACAGTAGGTAGCACTACAGAGATTTATGAATATCTGCGTCTTTTATATACAAAAATCGGGAAAATCATCTCTCCGTTTAGCGGAGAGGAGGTTCGCAGAGAGAGTGTAGCTGACGTTATTAAGTATCTATCAACTCTTCCGTCAGATGAAATTATTTTTATTTTGTCGCCCCTTGAAACCTCTGTTAACGACGACTTTATTGAGACATTGCTAACAGTAAAAGAGGAGGGATTCACAAGAGTTTGGTGTGACGGGGCGGTTCTAAGAATAGAGTCTCTGCTGGAGCAAGGTAAATTGAATTACAATAAAGTATTTATTTTGATTGACAGAGTTGTCAAGGATGATTCTGAAGAGACTGAGGCCCGTTTGTATGACTCTCTGAACACCGCTTTTTCTGCAGGAAGGGGAGAGGGTGGAGAAAGAGAGAGAGTCTATATTGCCGGAGAAAATGATTTGACTGCTGATTACTTAAAATCATTCTCAACTTTGCTCGAAAAAGATGGGGTTCTGTTCGAAGAACCATCGGAATTGCTATTTAATTACAATAATCCGCTGGGTGCGTGTCCTAAGTGTTCCGGATACGGAAAGGTAGTTGGAATTGATGAAAATCTTGTTATTCCTGATCCGAATCTGAGTGTATATCAGGAGGCAATAGCTTGCTGGAGAGGAGAAACAATGAAGTACTTTTACCACGAACTGATAGATTCTTCTTATAAGTTTAACTTTCCCGTTCACAAGCCCTATAAAGAGCTTACACAAAAAGAGAAATCATTGTTATGGACAGGTAACTCTTTCTTTACAGGGATAAACAGATTTTTTGAAATCATAGAAGAGAATAAGTACAAGATCCAGTATCGGTTTATGTTAAGCAGATATTCGGGAAAGAGTATTTGTCCTGAGTGTGAAGGGAAAAGGTTAAGAAAGGAGGCACTTTACATAAAAGTGGGGGGCAAAGATATTATGGAGCTTCTGAATATGAGTATAGCTGACCTCTATGTTTTTTTGAAAGAGCTCCAATTATCAGATTATGACAGCTCTGTTTCTGACAGAATTATAAAAGAGTTATTGTCGCGTCTGTCGTGTATGATATCTGTTGGCTTGCCCTATCTTACACTCAACAGACCCTCCAATACTCTGAGCGGAGGAGAGAGTCAAAGGATAAACCTGGTTCGCTCAATAGGGAGCAGTCTGGTAGGGTCGCTTTACATTTTAGATGAGCCGAGCATAGGACTGCATCCGAGAGATACACAAAAGCTTATTTCTGTATTAAAGCAGCTGAAAGATTTAGGAAATAGTTTGTTGGTTGTTGAACACGACGAGGAGATAATGAGAGCTTCGGACCTTCTGATTGATATCGGACCAAAAGCGGGACGGTATGGCGGTGAAGTTGTTTATAAAGGAGAGATTCCCGGGAATTGCAGTGAAGAGGAGTGTGCAGATAGCCTTACTCTTAAGTATCTTTTGGGTTATAAGAAAATAGCTGTTCCCGGTTACAGAAGAGTATGGAATAGCAGCATAACTGTTTCGGGGGCATCGGAAAATAACCTCAAAAATATAGATGTTACCTTTCCTCTAAAGGTGTTTACAGCTGTTACAGGTGTAAGTGGTTCGGGAAAGTCTACTTTGGTGAGAGATATTTTTTACCCCGCTTTATACAGAAAACTAAATCAGTTTGGAGATAAACCCGGGTTACATAGAGAACTTTCCGGAGATATTTCAAAGATAACAGGTGTAGAATATATCGATCAGAATCCTATAGGGAAATCGTCCCGTTCCAATCCTGCCACATATCTGAAGGTGTATGACGAAATCAGAAGACTATATTCCGATCAACCCTATGCTAAAGCCAATAATTACGGCCATTCTCACTTCTCCTTCAATATTGATGGTGGTAGATGTCAGGAGTGTCAGGGTGAGGGGGTTATAAAAATTGAGATGCAGTTTATGGCCGATGTTCAGATGGTTTGTGACTCTTGTTCCGGGAAAAGATTTAAGCCTGATATTCTGGAGGTGAAATTCAAAGGGAAAAATATTAATGATGTTCTGAATATGAGTGTTCAGGAGGCAATAGAGTTTTTTGGGTCGCAAAAAGATTCTGTATCGTTAAGGATAGCAGATAAACTTATGCCTTTGATGGCTGTAGGGCTCTCTTACATTCAGTTAGGACAAAGTAGCAGCACTCTTTCGGGAGGCGAGAGTCAGCGTGTCAAACTCGCCTATTTTTTAAGTAAAGAGGCGGGAAGTGAATCTATCCTATTTATTTTTGATGAACCTACTACGGGTCTTCACTTTCATGACATTAAAAAATTGATGGACTCATTTAATGCGCTGATTGCCAAAGGGCATACAGTTGTGGTAGTGGAGCACAATATGGATGTGGTCAAGTGTGCGGACTGGGTTATAGATTTAGGTCCTGAAGGGGGAGATGGAGGAGGAGAAGTTGTTTTCGCGGGAACTCCTGAAAATCTTATTAACAACAGAGAGAGTTATACAGCGCAGGCTTTGGTTAACTACCTGTGATACCTGGAAAGATTGTCAGCAAGATAAAAGATAAGCCTTATACGGTTAATAAATACCGGGTAGTTAATAAAGTAATGTACGTCAGTTGGTTTGTATGTATGCATATGGATTCCCGATGTAAACATGATAGATGAAACACCTCTTTTTGCCAGACTGTATTGATCTGAAGTACGAAAAAAGATATCGTAGAATGCAGGACTATTATAAAAAGTGTGGTCTATTTGCATATTTAGTCCCAAAAATCTGTTGATATTTGTGAGTCTTCTTGCAAGATCAGACCTTATTGAAGGAGAAGCTACATAAAGAATATAGTTCAGATTGTCTCCCGGAGGGGCAAAGGTGTTACCTATCTGATCTATGTTGATGTTATAGGTTATTCTGTTTCGGCTTATCGGCAGATTTGCTGCAAAGTATTCTGAGCCTGCCATACTGCTCTCTTTGGCGTCGTAAAGTGCAAAAACTATATTTTTTCTCGGACCCTCTCTCAGCAGTCTCATTTGTGAGAACATCTCTGCAATAGTTAAAAGAGCCGTTACTCCGGAGGCATTGTCGTCGGCACCGTTATAAACTCTTCCGCCAAGCATACCGAGATGGTCGTAGTGAGCTGAAATAATAATGTACTCGTCGGAGTAGTAGAGCGAGGGTATAACTCCTATTATATTTCGACCTATTATAGAACCACCCGGAACAGGGAAGCTTTGGGTGTATGTTTCACTGAAAAATGGTATCAGTCCCATTCTCTCATACTCTTTTCTTAGATAGGATGAGACTATTGTGCTGCCCGGAGTACCGGTAAGGCGCCCTCTTGTGAGGTCGTCGGATATAAATGAGAGTTTGTTTTTAATTTTTAAAGTATCAATAACAGACGAGTATTTCTGCAGATCGGCAGTTTGGGCAGAAATTTTATCTGAAGAGAATGTTATTAAAAGTACAATTATAATAGAGGTAATTATATGCATCTATATTTTTTTATATTTGTCAAAAATAATTGTTTTACCATCAATTATGAAAAAGAATTAAAACCGGCACCACTATAATAAGTGTATAATGCTAAAGAACAAGTTACTTAAGATATTCAAATTTATTTTTATTTATTTGCCGATATTGTTTTTGGCAACCTCTTTTATTTGGGTGATTTTACTAAAGTGGGTTCCGGTGTATTATACTCCGCTAATGATAATAAGATCCTGTGAATTCAAAGACGATGACTCATTTACAACACATAAAAAATGGGTTCCGCTGGAGAAGATTTCCAATAACATGGTAATGGCTGTTATCGCATCAGAAGATAACCGCTTTGACGAGCACAGGGGCTTTGACTGGGTAGAGATTGACAAAGCATTGACAGAGAATCAAAGCGGAAGAAGACTAAGAGGAGCCAGCACTATATCACAACAGACTGCCAAGAATGTTTTTCTTTTTCCTGCCCGATCGTGGATAAGAAAGGCTTTTGAGGCATGGTTTACCCTTTTGATTGAACTTATATGGGGTAAAAAGCGTATAATGGAGGTGTATTTAAATGTTGCTGAAATGGGAAAGGGAATTTACGGTGCCGAGGCAGCAGCTCAGGTTATGTTTAATAAAAGGGCACAAAATTTGACATCCAGAGAAAGTGCGTTGATTGCAGCTGCATTGCCAAACCCTTTAGTAAGGAGAGCCAATCGTCCCGGACCCTACATGCAGTCAAGAGCAACAGCTGTTCAAAACCTTATGACTAAAGTGGCCAGGCCATCCTGGCTCAATTTAGAATAAACTGAGATTTTATAGTTATGATATATTTTAAGAGACTTTTCCGGATTTTTTTGTTTACTGTAATTGCCTCAAACACATTAATGGCTCAGTATGACAGGCAGCAGTTTTTCTTAAGAGGGAGACAAGCTTTGATTGAGGGCAAGTATGCACATGCAATTGAACAGTTTAATATTTTGACACAGCTGGACACCAATATGTATGAGGCCTTTTTTTTCAGAGGGATAGCAAAATATAATCTTGGAGATTTTTATGGAGCTCAAATAGATTTTGACAAAACTCTCTCGGTTAATCCCATATATACACCGGCTTATCACTACAGGGCAATTACTCACAGCCGAATAGGAAAGTACGATCTCGCTATTCGAGATTTAGAAGAGGCGGTAGATTTAAGACCCGGATATATTGGCTTGTATTTCAGCAGGGGAGTTACCTATTTTTTATCTCAACAGTTTGAAAAAGCGGTAGAAGATTTTAACCGTTTTTTAAGGAGAGAGCCGAAAGTTGCCGATGCATATCTGAACAGAGGGGCCAGCTACCTGTTTCTTGGAGATACTTTGAGAGCTCTTGATGATTACAATACTGCAATTTCCCTAAACAGATTTGAGCCGGAAGGGTATGTCAGAAGAGCTCGTATCTTCATGATGCAGGAGAACTACAAAGACGCGCTCTCCGATCTTAACAGCGCAATTCAGATTGACAGTACCAATACATTTGCACTTTTTCACAGAGCACTGGTAAGATATAACAACAACGAAATTATGGGCGCTCTGGGCGATCTTGAGAAGGTTCTGGAACTGGATCCCGGGAATGCGCTTACATTGTATAACCGGGCACTTATAAGGTCTCAGATCGGCGATTACAACAACGCTATTGACGATTACGATAGGGTAATAGCAATTAATCCAAATAATGTTCTTGCTTACTATAACAGAGCAGCTGTTTTTGTGCAGTTGGGTCGATTCAGAGATGCTATGGACGACTATTCGCAGGCAATAAATCTTTATCCGGATTTTGCCAATGCCTATATGAACAGGTCTTATGTAAAGAATCAGCTTGGTCAGTTTACATCTGCCAGAAGTGACTATGATATTGCTCAACGAAAAGTAAGGGAGTATCAATCTATGAGAAGTGATACCTCAATTGCCTCCGTTTTTGCCGATACCACTGCAAAATTTGACAATCTTCTGGCTTTGGATGCCGATTTTGCAAAAAGAGATTTTAACAACGAATTGCTTCAGTACAGAGATGTAGATATAAGACTTAAGCCCCTCTTTAAATTCCGGCCGGTGCTGACTCAGCGGGAGTATATTGCTCTGGACAGAAGGTATCGGGGAGGAGATATTGAAAATTTCTTATCTGATCTTCCGCTGCCGGTAGATATAGCCTCTTCTGACGGAGGGTTCTCTCCTCAGATGCAGGAGGAGTATAAACAGCTTATTGATAATATTTTAAGTGAAGGGAAAAGTGGTAATGCTCTTTTTGCAAAAGCAATTTTAGAGTCTGTCGAAAAACAGTTTAATACAGCTCTTGAATGTTATAGTCAGGCAATTGAAATTGAACCGGATCAGACTTTCTTTTATCTGAACAGAGGAGCTCTGCAATCGGAAATGATAGATTTTATCTCATCAATTGAGAGCAATGTGCAGGTTTTAACATTGGACAATACCGGAGCCACAAGAGCAAAGGTAAGAGATAATGTTACACGGAGTTATGACTATACGGCTGCAATTCATGATATGAAAAAAGCAGCATCATTGTCACCTGATATCCCATACATCTACTACAATCTGGGTAATCTATACTGCTTATCCAATGATTTGCCTGAGTCTATAATTCAGTATTCAAGGGCTATAGAGCTATTTCCTTATATGGGTGAAGCATATTACAACCGGGGATTGGTGCAGATATATCTTCAGGACATAGAAAAGGGTTGTCTTGATATGAGCAAGGCAGGAGAACTCGGGATAGCTGATGCTTACGGAGTAATTAATAAGTACTGTAAGGAAAATTAGAAAATACTATCTATTTTCTTAGTCGTGATGTAGATCTTACCATAGCTTCGTCTCTTGCGATATATCTCAGAGCAGTGAAGGTAAGAATGGCAGCAACTATCGGAAAAACAGACGATATAGTAAAGGCGCTACCCTCCGGCCTGGCAAAAAAGAGCCATAAAACCCAGGCCTGGTAACCTACCAGTATTATAGAGTTAAGTACAGATATACGGATTTGTATCATCCGGTGTCGGTATAGAAATATAGATATAAATGCAAGAAAGCAAGTAACAATGTTTATTATGAGCAGGGGCAGCACTTGGTTGAACTGTACGGTTTCTTGACCCGAACTTGCCATATTGGAGAAAAACATAGAAAAAAGCAGTGCAAATGCAGACAGCAGAAATAGGGTTTGTATTCGTTGTATCATAAACTCAAATTTTGCACAAAAGTATAAAACAAATGGCTAAATTTGTAATTAAAAGTAATAATCTATGAGCGTTATTCAATCTTCAGAATTAATAATAAATAGTGACGGATCGGTTTTTCACCTTCATCTTAAGCCTGAAGAGCTTGCAGACACCGTGATTCTTGTGGGAGATCCGGGAAGAGTTAAGCTTGTCTCCTCTTTTTTTGATACAATTGAATTGCAGAGGGCTTCCCGTGAGTTTGTAACAATAACAGGGATGTATAAAGGAAAAAGAATTACTGTTTTGTCGAGTGGAATCGGAACCGACAATATTGATATTGTTATGAATGAACTTGATGCTCTTGCCAATATTGACTTTTCTACCAGAAAAATCAAGGAGAATCATAAGAGATTAAAGATATTGAGAATCGGAACTTCCGGTGCAATTCAGCCAGACATACCTCTCGGATCATATGTATTGTCTCATATTTCTGTGGGTTGCGACGGCCTTCTTAACTGGTACAAAGGGAGAGAGAAAGTGACAATAAGAGATATGGAGGATGCCTTTCGTAAACACACCGGATGGCTGGATGATTTGCCTGCTCCATATTTTGCTTCGGCATCACATGCCCTTATTGATGATTTTAAGGATTTCACAATTAAAGGGGTAACAATATCTGCCTCCGGCTTTTATGGTCCCCAAGGTAGGGTACTAAGACTACCTCTTGCAATGCCGGATATGATCTCTCTCTTTGAGTCTTTTTCGTATAACGGATACCGGATTACCAATTTCGAAATGGAAGGGTCGGCAATAGCGGGCCTCTCTGCATTAATGGGGCACGAAGCAGCTACTGTATGCTGTATAATTGCAAACAGACATTTAGGGGAGAGCCAACCCGATTACAAACCCTATATTAGTAAACTAATTGAGTTATCACTTGACAAATTATGAAATATGATCCTGAAATGATATCGCTTTTTTCACTTATAGATGACTCTGATTCTTTTGTCAGGAGTGCTGTAAGAGAGAGAATTATTGAGAAAGGAGTAGAGGCCGTTGAGCGGATGGAGGTCTGGGTAAGAGAGGCTCTGACAAAGGGCAATTTAGAGGAAAAGTTGTTGTTTCTGGATGATGTTAAGGCAGAGATTTATCTGTTAAGGTTCGTTCAATTGCTGCAAAGCCCGCAGCCTCCTTTGGCAAAGGGTTTTTTTATGATATCAAAGATAGCAGAGACATATGCTGAGGAGTCTATTTTCAATGCTGCGTTAGAGTCGTTATCTAATGAGTTTTGCGTTGAAGTATCAGGCGAGAAAACCCCTTTTGAGAATATTGAAATTTTTAATTTTCTCTTTTTTAAAAAATTCGGATTTAGTCATACCGATACCCAAATGCAAAGGAGAGATAATGCTCGTATCGATACAGTAATTCTCTCCAGAGCCGGAAACCCTGTAGCGATTTCACTGACCTATTTTCTGCTTGCTCGAGCTGCTGGTTTGCCGGTTTATCCTTTATGCTTTACCGGAGGTTTTGTCCCGGTATATCTCAGTACAGAAGGGAATATTGAGTTTTATTTGAATATTTTTAAACAGGGAGCAATATTCTTAGAAGACACTCTTGTACAGTTTTTCGAAGATATCGGCATGAGTTACAACCCGGAATCTCTGAAAATAGAAGAGGAGAGGGCATTGTTGACTATATATGCAGAACTGCTGAATTTTGTATATAAAAATAATGGAAATCAATTGGTTTGCGAAAGGATGGAGAAAGTGGTAAAAGCTTTGGGCGGAAACAGGTTTCTATAAAAAAACCTCCATAATCGTTTATTGATCACAGAGGTTGAAGTTAAGCAATTAGGTTAAGTAATGACTAACAGTACACAAA
>CAYGGD010000009.1:0-28942 GCA_964349315.1 uncultured Muribaculaceae bacterium | reverse complement strand
TCTTGCTACTTTTTCTGTTTTTCTGAATCAGAATAAACAGCATCCCTATGTACAGAAACTTCTCAGAGAGAGCTTCACTGAGTTCTTTACAAGAAACATTATGCAGTACGACTACAAAAAATATAAGGTTAATCTTGTTGGTTCGGTTGCATTTTACTACAAAGATATTCTTGAAGAGGTAGCCGGTGGACTGGGGATTAAAATGGGTCAGATTGTACAATCTCCAATTGAAGGGCTCGCAGAATATCACAAATCTATTTAAGGACTTTATTTTTTGATTATATGGCTAGAGTTACCGAACAGTCGTCGAGATACAGCGATTTAGACAAGATGTCGACACGCGACCTGCTTGTTAATATGAATAAAGAGGATCAATCTGTTCCCTGCGCGGTTGAAAAATGTATTCCCAGAATTGAAATTCTGGTAGATGGTATTGTAGAGAGAATGGAGCGGGGCGGCAGACTTTTTTATTTGGGTGCGGGAACCAGCGGAAGGCTCGGCATTTTAGATGCATCAGAAATTCCGCCTACATTCGGAGCCCCTTACGACCTTGTTATAGGACTAATTGCAGGAGGTGACTCGGCAATCAGAAGGGCTGTTGAGGCCGCAGAGGACAGCTGGGAAGGGGGATGGAATGATATGCAGCAGTATGGAGTTGATAAGGACGACGTAGTTGTTGGTATTGCAGCTTCCGGTACAACACCATATGTAATTGGTGCTGTAAAGGAGGCACGAAGCAAGGGAATTCTTACTGCATGTGTTACATGTAACCCTGATTCTCCGCTTGCAAAAGAGGTTGATATTCCGATTGAAGCTGTTGTCGGCCCCGAATTTGTTACCGGAAGCACCAGAATGAAAGCGGGCACTGCCCAGAAACTTGTGCTTAATATGATTACAACAACTGCAATGATTAGGCTGGGTCATGTTAAAGGTAATAAAATGGTTGACATGCAGCTGACAAATGCCAAACTGGTTGACAGAGGCACCCGGATGATTATGGAAGAGACTCAGCTTACCGATTACAACAAAGCTAAGGATCTTCTTCTGACCCACGGCTCTGTCCGTAAAGCAGTGGATTTTTACTTTAACAGTCGCTAATAAAAGTTCGATGGTTAATAATAACCTTACCTCAACTTTATTGTCAAACGCCGTTGACGAGCTGGCATCCCTTCCCGGTATCGGAAGAAAGAGTGCTTTAAGGTTTGCTCTACATTTTTTAAAGTTGCCTAAAGAGAGCGTAGAGAGGTTTGGGAAAAATATTATTAAACTAAGGGAGGAGATAATATTTTGCAGCGAATGCAATATGATTTCCGACACATCTCTTTGCTCAGTGTGTGCATCCCGGTCCAGAGACCGGTCGGTTGTTTGCGTGGTAGAGAGTATAAGGGATGTTCTAAGTATCGAAAATACAGGGGAGTATAATGGTTTATACCATGTTTTGGGTGGTATTATTTCGCCAATGGAGGGGGTATCTCCTTCGGATTTGGCAATAGACTCTCTTCTGGGCCGTATTGCAAAAGGAGAAATTAATGAGGTTTTTCTTGCTCTCAGTACAACTATGGAGGGTGAGACAACCTCTTTTTACATATACAAAAAGATCAGTAATTATCCTGTTAAGATTAGCACAATAGCAAGAGGTGTCGGCTTCGGCGACGATCTCGAGTATACCGACGAAGTGACTCTTGGGCGCTCAATCGCTAACAGGCAACCTTTTATTCCGTCAACACAGTAAAATTAATATTATGCATGAATTTCCATTATCGTGGTTGTTAACAGCTTTTACGCTTTACACCCTATTGTTGTTTTTTGTTTCGTGGCTAACTTCAAGAAAGGCCGATTCAGGGGCCTATTTTTTGGGAAACAAAAAATCACCCTGGTTTGTAGTTGCCTATGGTATGGTTGGTACTTCAATTTCGGGGGTTACTTTTATCTCTGTTCCGGGTAATGTACTTAATCAGAACTTTTACTACATGCCTCTGGTTCTGGGCTTTGTGTTGGGTTATATAGTGATTGCACAAATCCTGCTGCCCCTTTACTACAGAATGAACCTTACATCTATTTACACCTACCTCGAACAGCGATTCGGGTTTTTTACCTATAAAACAGGTGCATCGGTGTTTATGGTTTCAAGAATTCTGGGAGCTGCCGTGAGGATATTTGTAGTTGTATTGGTTCTCCACACTTTTTTACCTGAAGGTTCGGTTCCATTCTGGGTAGTCGCCTTTATCTTTATGTTCTTAATTTTCCTCTACACTTTCAGGGGAGGTGTTAAGACTATAATATGGACAGATGTATTGCAGACTACATTTATGCTTTTAGCTGTTTTCCTTACTATTTACACCATTATCAGGCAGATGGACTGGAGTGTGGGTGAAATGCTCTCGGCTGTTACCGCTTCTGATTTTTCTAACTGGCTCGATTGGGAGTGGAGTCACGGAACAAATGCAATTAAACAATTTGTGGCAGGTATGTTCATTACCATTGTTATGACCGGACTAGATCAAGAGATGATGCAAAAAAACCTCTCCTGCAAAAGCATCAGAGAGGCACAAAAGAATGTCTATACAACAAGTATAACTATTGTAGTTGTAAACTACTTCTTTTTGCTGTTGGGTGCTGTTTTGGCTCTGTATGTAAGCGCACAGCTCGGAGGTATGGAGGGCATAGGGCTTGCCGATGCCGACGGAGTTTTTACCAAGGCTCAGACAGATAAGTTATTCCCTACCATTGCCAGTCAGTATCTTGGACTCGGTGTAGGGCTATTCTTTATTATCGGTCTAATCTCTGCTTCGTATCCGAGTGCCGGAGGGGCTCTCACTTCTCTTACAACATCGTTTTGTATAGACTTTGTTGGCTTTAACAGCAGAAACGATCTTTCGGAAAACAGAAAAAAGAGAATCAGACAGGCGGCTCATGCAGGATTTGCGGTACTCTTTTTTATTATTATTGTAATTCTGCACCTAGTTAATAACCAAGCTGTAATAGACTTGGTGTACCTTCTTGCAGCATATACATACGGGCCTTTGCTTGGCTTCTTCTTCTTTGGTTTGCTGACAAAATATCAAGTTAAAGATAAAGCAATGCCTTATGTTGCTTTAGGCTCTCCGTTTTTATGCTATATACTTGATTTTGTAGGGAATGAGTTCCTTGGCTTTGGCTTTGGTTTTACTATATTGATTTTTAATGGATTATTCACATTCCTTGGAATGTATCTTTTCAGAGAAAAGGGCACCATAGTAGAGACTAAGTTTTAATATAAAATTTAGGTTATGATTATCCGTGTTTCGGCAATATCATATCTTAATACGATACCTTTTGTTTACGGATTAAAAAATCACAAAGTATCAAAAATGATCGGGCTGCAGTACTCCTCGCCGGGGGCTGCAGCTGCTGATCTTTTAGAAGGAAGAAGTGATTTGGGTATTGTTCCCTCTGTAATTGTTCCGAAGCTTGGAATTGATAAAATAGTTTCGGATTTCTGTATATCGGCAGTAAATAATGTTGCAAGTGTATTAATCTGCTCAAATGTACCTCTAGAGCAGATTGATTTGCTGCATCTGGACTCTGATTCGAGAACATCGGTTATGCTTACAAAAATTTTGTGTCGCCGTTATTGGAAAATTGCTCCCCGGTATATTTCCTACGATTCTTCGAAGGGTGATCCGGAGAGCAATGCTTCTTATCTGTTAATTGGCGATAAGGCGCTAAAGTTTTCTGCCAGGTATAATTATGTGTATGACCTTGCAATTGAGTGGTACAATTTTACAAATACACCCTTTGTTTTTGCATGCTGGGCATCAAATCAAGATCTGGATCCCGGTTTTTTGACTCAGTTTAATCAGGCTCTCTCTTATGGAGTCAATAATATCGAGGCTGCAGTCGATTCCATCCCTCACCAATTCGAAAGAAATTTTGCTGTTAAATATTTGAAAAACAACATATCATTTAAGCTAACTCCGGAAAAGAGAGAGGGACTCTCTCTTTTCTGGAATTTGTCAAAATTGGAATATTAACGTTGTTAGTCTGCTTTTTTCGGAGCCAGAAACCTGTTATAGAGAGCTAGGGATAACATGCTTACAACACCAATTGCTGTGAAGATAAGCCATAGCGTTCTGGGCTGATTCAGATTATCTACATATTTAACATAAAGGTGTGACCCCAAAAATCCTCCGATACTGCTGCCAATTACCCCGTACAAAAAAGAGTAACCCAAATAGAGTGCCTTTTTATCGGGTGGTGCAATAAGTCCGATGTATGAAATAAACTTGGGGTGTGTAGTCATTTCGCCAAGAGTAAATACCATAACGCCAATTATAAATACCCATGGAGTGGAGGAGATTGCAAGAATTGCAATGCCAAGAGTTCCGACACCCATTCCGGTTATCATAGTGGGAAGTGCTGCTCTCTTTTTTACCAGATTTGAGACAAATAGCTGTAAAACAATAATAACACCTGCGTTTATAACAGTAACATGCTCTACATCAAATTTCCAGGATGGATTACTAACAAATATTCCCAGGAATGAGTTGACGGCGTTGTTTACTGCAGTCATATCAAGAAAATCTCTTACATACCAGAGAACTGTCCCAAACATCTGAAAATATAGAATCCAGAAGGCAGAATAGAGAAATATCATCAGAATAAACCGCCAGTCTTTAATAACCAGAACCATATCTTTAAAAACGCGGCTCAGAGTTTTATTGCTCTTTTCTCTTTCGGGTTCTTTGTATAAAAAGAGGTTTATTAACAAAAGAATAACTCCCACTATACCAGCCATATAAAAAATATAGCTATATGAGTATTTTTTAAGAATAGGAACAAGAATCAGAGGAAAAAGAAATGCTCCCAGATTAATTGACCAGTAAAAAATGCCGAAGCCAAGAGCTGAGTTGGATTCATTTGTAGTATTTGCAATTGTGCCGGATATAACCGGTTTAAAGAATCCGGCACCCAGTGCCATGATTATTAATGACGAAAAGATAAGCATGTAACTGTTAGCAAGGCCTGTCAGGGAGTATCCCAGTATCATACAGACAAAAGCAAAGGATAAAACCTTTTTGTAACCGTATCTGTCGGCAATTGCACCCGACAGGATTGGTAAAAAATAGAGAAGAGGGGGAATGGTGCCGAGAATGGCTCCTGTCTGTTCTCTTGTGAAACCAAGACCCCCACTGAGTGGATTCAGGATTAAAAATACCGAGAGAACTGACATAACCCCATAGTATGCTCCCCTCTCTAAAAATTCCATCACGATGACGGTCCAGAATATTTTCGGAAATGATTTTATTCCGCTGCTTTGTTTGTTCATAATAAAAGCTGTGTGTAAATATTTAAAAAGTGCCCAAAGATAATCCCTTTTTGCTTTTATGCAAGTGATAAAGAGATCATTTTTTTGTAAGATTGTAAAAAAAACACTACTTTTGGGGCTCCCAATTTTGGGCCTATAAATAATGTCTAACTACTAGTATCAAAACAATTTAGAGAAAATGACAAAAGAGAAAAAAACAGAAGTGGAACAAGACGAGCAAATTGAAATCGTCAAAACAATCGATGAAAGAATAGAATCTTTCCTGGAAGAAGAGGCTACTCCGGTTGAGGGGCAGACTAAGACAAGAAAAAGCAATGCATCAGTTGATACAGATAAATTCGACTGGGACTCCTTTGAAAAGGAGTATGTTTATGACACTGAAAAGGATGTAATAGAAGATCTATACAGCCAAACTTTATCAAAGGTAATCGAAAATGAAGTAGTAGAGGGGACAGTGGTTGCACTGAATAAAAGGGAGGTTATCGTCAATATCGGTTACAAAAGCGAAGGTGTTATCAGTATAAATGAATTCCGTTACAACCCTGAACTTGCTGCCGGTGATAAGGTAGAGGTTTATGTTGAGAACGCAGAAGATAAAAGAGGACAACTTATTCTTTCGCATAAGAAGGCGCGCTCACTTCGCTCTTGGGACAGAGTTAACGAAGCATTCGAGAAAGATGAGATTGTTAAGGGTTATATCAAGTGCAGAACTAAAGGTGGTATGATTGTAGATGTCTTTGGCATCGAGGCGTTTTTACCTGGTTCTCAGATTGACGTTAAACCAATCAGAGACTATGATGTGTTTGTAAACAAAACTATGGAGTTTAAGATTGTTAAAATCAATCATGAATTCCGTAATGTAGTTGTTTCGCACAAAGCGCTTATTGAGGCAGAACTTGAAGCTCAAAAGGCGGATATCATAGGCAAACTCGAAAAAGGTCAGATACTGGAAGGTATCGTTAAAAATATCACTTCATACG
Source organism: uncultured Muribaculaceae bacterium (assembly GCA_964349315.1). Classification (GTDB taxonomy): domain Bacteria; phylum Bacteroidota; class Bacteroidia; order Bacteroidales; family UBA932; genus Bact-08. The sequence goes on along the minus strand of CAYGGD010000009.1, from coordinate 22,654 downwards.
GTGTATTTGTAGATCTTGGAGGGGTTGATGGTCTTATCCATATTACAGACCTTTCGTGGGGAAGAATTAATCATCCTGAAGAGGTTGTACAGTTAGATGAGAAGATTAATGTGGTTATTCTTGACTTTGACGACACTAAAAAGCGTATTGCTTTAGGTCTGAAGCAGCTCAGCTCACATCCGTGGGATTCGCTTGAGTCTAGCTTGCAGGTTGGAGACAAAGTTAAGGGTAAAGTAGTGGTTATTGCCGATTACGGTGCTTTTATAGAGATTCAGCCGGGTGTTGAGGGCTTGATACATGTTTCTGAAATGTCATGGTCGCTTCACCTTAGAAGTGCTCAGGATTTCCTTAAAGTTGGAGATGAAGTTGAGGCAGTTATTCTTACTCTTGACAGAGATGAGAGAAAAATGTCGCTTGGAATCAAGCAGCTTAAGAGCGATCCATGGACAGATATTAATGAGAAGTATCCTGTTGGAACAAAATGTACTGCAACCGTTAGAAACTTTACTAACTTCGGTGTGTTTGTCGAGCTTGAAGAGGGCGTAGACGGATTAGTACATATCAGCGATTTGTCATGGACCAAAAAAATTAAGCACCCGTCGGAGTTTACTTCGGTAGGAGACTCTCTGGAGGTTGTAGTTTTAGAGGTAGATCAGGAGAATCGCAGATTAAGTCTTGGTCATAAGCAACTCGAGGAGAATCCTTGGGATGTGTTTGAAACTATATTCTCATCGAACTCGGTTCATGAAGGAACAGTAACCTCTTTCGTAGATAAAGGTGCAACAGTATCTCTTCCGTACGGAGTTGAGGGGTATGTAAGCCAGAAAAACCTTATTAAAGAGGATGGAACTCAGGCAAAACTTGAAGAAAAACTGGAGTTTAAGGTTATTGAGTTCAACAAAACCACTAAGAGAATTGTTTTATCACATACAAAGCTCTTTGAAGAGCCAAAAAAAGATGAGCCAAAAGAAAAAGTTTCTGAAGGAGATTCTACTCAGAAGGCAGTGAAAAAACTGAAAGCAAACCTGGAGAAAACTACTTTGGGAGATATCAGTGAATTAGCTGCACTTAAGAGTGAAATGGAAAATAACGATTCGGAGAAGTAAACTTTAATGAAGTTTTCGTTCACATCATTAGGTTGTGCTTCGGCTCTTCCTACAGTGAATAGATTTCCAAGCGCTCATGTCCTTAATGTACATGAGCGCTTGTTTTTAATTGACTGTGGTGAGGGTTGTCAGATGCAACTCAGAAGATACGGGTTTTCTTTTCTGAAAATCCGGGATATCTTTATTTCTCATATTCACGGCGACCATCTTTTTGGTATTTATGGTCTTCTCTCTACAATGTCAATGATAGGAAGAACGGCCGATTTAAATATTTATGCGCCACACTCTTTTTCTGCTGTTTTAAAGTGTTTTTTAAAGCATTTTGGTTCTATGTTTAACTACAGAGTTAATCATATAGTGGTTAAAGGAGCTGAACCGGAGAAAATATTAGAAACAAAGAGCATTGAGATATTAAGCTTTCCGTTAAATCATAGAATTGACTGTTATGGATTTCTTTTCAGAGAAAAGATGCCTAAACGGAATGTCTTTAAACATTTAATTGAACCAAATAATCTCTCTCTGTATGAAATTGCAAGACTCAAGGAGGGCGAAGATATCTTTCGTGAAGGCGGAGAATGGTTAAGAAACGACATCCTGACCTATCTTCCGTTTACTCCCAGATCGTTTGCATACTGTAGTGATACTGCCCCTTTTGATAACCTAGTGAGTTATGTAAAAGGTGTTAATCTTATTTATCACGAGACAACTTTTGCCTCTGATATGGAAAAAATGGCAAGGGATACAATGCATTCAACGGCCAAGGATGCCGCAGAGTGTGCACGTGATGCAGGTGCGTCCCACTTACTGATTGGACATTTTTCTTCGCGATATAAAAATAAATCGGTTTTTCTTGAAGAGGCCCGCAAAGTTTTCTGTAAAACAGAGATTGCCGAGGAGGGCACGGAAATTGAAATACCTTTAAATAAGTTCAGAACATAATATAAAATATGATGAGAAAAATATTGTTCCTTATAATTGCTGTGCTCTTTACGGTTTCACCGAATCTATATGCTCAGGGAGACGAAATTAACAAGTATACCACAAAATTTGGGCAGCTCCTCTTTTATTTAAACAATTACTACATAGATACCTTAAACAATACACAACTGACAGATGAGGCCATTAAAAAGGTTCTTTCGGAGCTTGATCCTCACTCTTCCTATATATCTGAGAAGGATGTGAAGGCTATGAACGAGCCGCTGGAGGGGAATTTTGAAGGGGTTGGAATTGAGTTTGCCATTATCAGAGATACTCTGACTGTTGCTACTCCTATATCGGGAGGTCCCTCAGAAAGGGTAGGCATTAGGGCCGGAGATAAGATTATTGCTATTGATGGCGAGTCAGTGGCCTCTGTAGGACTTACCAACGAAATGGTTTTCAAATACCTGAGGGGGCCGAAGGGCACAAAAGTAACTCTTTTAGTGTTGAGGAGAGGGGTAGAAAACGAGCTGGTTTTTGATGTTATCAGAGACAGAATTCCAATTAACAGTGTTGATGCTGTTTATGAAGCGGCGCCGGGTGTTTTATATGTTAAACTTAGCAGATTTGCAGCCAACTCGGCTCACGAAATAATAAGCTCAATTCTTAACCTGAATATGGGCCATATTAAGGGATTTATTCTGGATTTAAGAGGTAATACGGGTGGTTTCCTTGGAACTTCGCTTGATATTTCTAACTTCTTTCTTGAGTCGGGTCAGACAATTGTTTATACAGAGGGGCTGAGGATGCCAAAGATGACTGAGAGGGCAAAGGGAACTGGTTTTTACAAAAGAGGTGCTCTTGCTGTTCTTATAGACGAGAACTCTGCCTCGGCTAGTGAAATTGTTGCAGGAGCTGTTCAAGATTGGGATCGGGGAGTAATTATAGGACGAAGATCTTTTGGTAAAGGACTGGTTCAGCAGATGTTGCCTCTTAACGATGGCTCCCAGTTAAGACTTACTGTAGCAAGGTATCATACCCCTTCGGGCAGAGTTATTCAGAGTCCGTATGAATCAGGCTCTTCTGATAAATATTACAGGGCATTTTATGAGAGATACCAAAGAGGTGAGTCTTTTAACAGGGACAGCATCAGTTTCCCGGATTCTCTTAAATATCAGACATTGATAAAGAAAAGGACAGTATACGGCGGCGGCGGTATAATGCCTGATATTTTTATTCCTGCCGATACTTCGTACTACACCGACTTTTATGCACAACTTTTAAGAAGAGGTATTATCCCTGACTTTGTCAACGATTATTACGATAAAAACCGCTCTATATTAAATACTAAGTATCCCGATTTTAACACTTATAACATTGGATTTATGGTTGATAAATCTCTTATGGAGCTGTTTAATGAGTTTGCGACTTCAAGAGGAGTAGAGTTTAATCAGAAACAGTACGAACGGTCGTCCGAAGAGATCAAAATGTATATCAAAGCATTAATAGCCAGATCTATGTTCAGTACAACTGAGTATTTCAGAATAATGAACAGTCACAATGATCCTATTTTTACCAAAGCTATGGAGTATGTAACTGATACCCTATAATTACAGATTAAGTTCACTTATTGCTTTGTGGTATGCACGTGCATTTCTGTTATGATCAGAAAGGTTTGTTGCAAATGCGTGAGATCCGTCCAAAGAGGGATTAGCGCAAAAATAGAGATAGTTGTGTTTTGAGTAATTAAGCACAGCATCAATAATTGCCGGGGAGGGAAGAGTTATCGGGCCCGGCGGTAGTCCTGAGTTTTTATATGTATTGTAGGGAGAGTCAATTTCCAGATGCCTGAAAAGAATCCTTTTTATAGCAGGATCGTTAAGTGCAAATTTTATTGTCGGATCGGCCTGCAGGAGCATTCCACTCTTTAGTCTGTTTATATAAACACCTGCTATTACAGGATGCTCCGAATTAATATTGCTCTCTTCTGCAACAATTGATGCCAATGTTGTTACCTCCATAGGAGTAAGTCCAATCTCCTTTGCTTTAGAGACTCTCTCGCTATTCCAAAAACGGTCATATTCGCGTTTCATTCTCGCAACAAGCTCTTCGGGTGAGGTAGTCCAGTACACTTCGTAGGTGTTTAAAAGGAATATTCCCGGGAAAGTGTAGGGGTTTAAGCCGTGTTTCTCCATAATATCAGTATCACTGAGTACTGATAGTATTCCGGAGGAGTCGGCGGCAATTTGCCTTGATAAGATACCTGATAATCTATCTAAAGTTCTTATGTTTCCGGCCAGAGTAATATTGGTTGGCTGCTGTAGCCCCAGTTTAAACATTCTGGCAAGACGACGATTATTCATTCTCTCTTCTAACTTATAACGGCCGGGCTTTATAGATCCTTCAAGCTTTTCGGTCTTTGCAGCATATAAAAATGTGTTTTTTAGCTTAATGAGAGAGTCGTTTTTCAAAACATCTGCAAGAGAGTCTACGGTTGCATCTTCGTAAACATAAATATAAGACTCCCCGATAGTGTTAGGAGAGCAGAAAGTAAGGTATATCAGGTAGGTGGAGATGAGTCCTGCAGCTATAATTATAAATGTTAAAGTCAATACTGTTTTTTTCATACTTATCGTACTCTGATTGTACTCCCTTTTTCGGGAATCTCTGTTTTTAAACCTCTGTTAAGTTGCTGTATACGGCTATGTCTTACTCCGTAGATGTCGGAAATTTCTTTAAGACTCTCATTTCCATTTGAGATATGAGATGATACTCCTCTCTCGGCCCTTCTCTTTTTTCTCTCAACAAAAACCCGTCTCCCTTCTGGAAGGGGTTCTTCGTCGTTTAAGTCGTTGTACCTTAACAGCTCTTTTGTAAAGAGGTTATATTGCGAAGCTATTGAAGAGTAACTTTCGCCTTTTTGCGATATTACGTACTTAACTCCGTTAACAGAAAAGAGTTCCCTTGTCAGTGATATTGTAAGGGGTTGTTCGGGGGTAGGAACCGGTTGTTTGTAAAGATTTTCTTCATCCTCTGCTGTAATTGCAATATCTGCAGGGGCCTCTTTTTTGTCATACTCATAAAGTGAGTAATCTTCTATTATCTGAATCAGCAGATGTGCATATCTTGGATTGGTGGCATATCCGGCAGCTTTAAGCCCGTGTGCCCATGCTTTGTAGTTTCCGGAGTCGATATCAAATAAAAAAGCGTAACGGGGCCTGGTAAGCAGAAACTCCGAGTGGTCTCTGAAAGACTCTTCGGGAGAGGAGTAGACACGAAAACATTCGTTTTTTTCGTCATCATCGTGCAGTAAAATTCCACCTTCCCAGTTATGACACTTAATTCCAAAGTGATTGTTTGCCTCAGTTGCAAGACGGGATGTTCCGTTTGCCGACTCGAGACAGGCCTGGGCAAGAATAATGCTGGCCGGAATACCGTGACTATGCATTTGAGAAATGGCAATATCTTTATATTTGTTGATATAGGCAATTCTAACCTCTCTTTGGGCAAAAAGTTGAGAACTAAGTAGTATCAACCCGAGAATTAGTGCGCTTTTTTTAGTCGAAAAAATCATATGAGTGTATGGTAGCAGCACAAAATTACTAATTTTGCATTAATCTCAAATAAAAAAGGATGGACCACAAAAATATTGTCATCAATTACGAAGAATATAAAAGTAACGATGGATTGCCAAAAGAGGATGCCGAGCTGTTAGCAATGGCAGAAAATGCTGCTGACGGTGCCTATGCCCCTTACTCGCAGTTTAAAGTGGGGGCTGCTGTTAGGTTAAAAAATGGAAAAACAGTATCTGCAAGTAATCAGGAGAATGCAGCCTATCCATCCGGTTTGTGCGCAGAAAGGGTTGCACTGTTTTATGCTCATGCCCGGTACCCGGGAGAGTCTGTAGTATCTATAGCCATAACAGCAAAGGTTAACGGTGTTGTGTGCAAAATGCCGACATCACCTTGTGGTGCATGCAGACAAGTTATGGCAGAATCGGAAGAGAGGGGAGGCGAAAAAATAAGAATAATTATTGGAGGAAGCGATGTTACTCAGGTTGTAATAAGCACAGAATCATTACTCCCGTTTATTTTTAATAATTTGCCCAAGTAGTTTTTTTACCGAATCGGAAAAATTATACTATCTTTGTGCGGGGTAAGTCATATACGACCAGCTCCCACTGAACTCCCCCAGGGTCGGAAGGCAGCAAGGGTAGGTGGTTGTAGCGGTGCGATATATTAAGCTTACCCTTTTTCTATTTAAATCATTAGTCATGAAAATTGCGGTTGGGCTTTCAGGTGGGGTCGATTCCAGTGTGGCTGCATTACTTCTTAAAGAGCAGGGGCACGATGTAATTGCATTGTTTATGCAAAATTGGCATGACACAACCGGTACTCTTTATGGTGACTGCTCGTGGAAAGATGACAGAGCAATTGCCGAACTGGTAGCAAAAAAATTGGATATCCCTTTCCATTTTATTGATCTTAGCAATGAGTACGGTAAAAGGGTGGTAGATTACATGTTCGATGAGTACAAAGCCGGCAGAACCCCGAATCCGGACATTCTGTGTAACAGAGAGATTAAATTTGACGCTTTTCTCAAGCATGCTCTTGCTCTGGGTGCAGACTTCGTGGCAACGGGCCATTACTGCCGGAAAGAGAGTATCAAAGATAGTAAAGGGGATGAAATTCACTCTCTTTTGGCCGGAGTTGATCCTGGAAAAGATCAGAGCTATTTTTTGTGTCAGCTAACGCAGAGTCAATTAGCCAAGGCTCTCTTTCCAATAGGGCACCTTATGAAGGCGCAGGTAAGGGAGATTGCTGCAAAAGCAGCCCTGCCTTCGGCAAACAAAAAAGATTCGCAGGGTATCTGCTTTGTGGGTAAGGTTGATCTTCCGGTGTTTCTTCAGCAAAAGCTTTCGCCTAAAAAAGGGAAAGTAGTTGAGGTGTTTCCTGAGTTTTACAACAATATCCGGTCAGTTTCGTACTGCAGAGAGGGATATGAGGGTATTGATCTTTCAATGCTTCCGGCTCTTTCAGAACCTTACAGATACGATATCGGCGCCGGTAAGGTAATAGGAGAGCATCAGGGAGCCCATTTTTATACAATCGGTCAAAGGAAAGGGCTCAATATCGGCGGACATGTTAATCCGTTATTTGTGATTTCAACTGATGTCGATACCAATCTTATATTTGTGGGAGAGGGACAAAATCACCCGGGATTGTACCGCAAGTCTTTATTTGTCAATAAAGAGGAGATACATTCTATATCAGGTAATCCTACTCTTAAAGAGGGAGATTCTGTTGAACTCCTTGTCAGAATCAGATACAGGCAGCCACTACAGAGAGCAAAACTCTTTATGGAGAGTGAAGGGCTGTACATACTTTTTTACAATCCTCAAAGGGGAGTAACTCCGGGGCAATTTGCTGCGTGGTACGATGGAGATAAACTGCTCGGGTCCGGAGTAATATCTATGTAATCATCTTAAAATTAGTTATTTGTCTGGTTGTTTTAAAGCCGGGATAAGGATAGTCGAAGAGAGGGAAAACCTGCTCTGTCTCTCCCGATGTATACCTCCAGACAGAGGCGTAATCTTCTTTGTTTTCTCCCATTTTCTCCAGTTCTCTCATGTACGAAGCAATAGATCTGTTTTCGATTATAAAAACCTCTCCCATCTGATTAATAATGGGACTGTGCTCCCGGGTGCGGTCGTGGTCGAATTTAAGAATCCTCTTACCTTCGGAAGATATGCCTGCTAATTTGAATGTCATACTCTTGCCTATGGCCGGAATATTCAGAACATTTCTGTCTGTAGGGAGAAAAGGAAGGTGATTCCTTTTCATAAAACTGTTTAGGTTTTTGGCAATATTTTCTCCTTTGCTGAAAATTAAGTTTAGCTCATTCTGCTGTTCATCTGACATTTTGCCGAAAGACTTTTCTTCCAGCTGCTCTTGCATAGAGCGGCTGTTAGGAGCATAAACTTCTGAGTTTTCCTCAAAACCTTTAACTGTAAAGGTGTAGTATGTAACAACTCCGAGAGAGTTTAGAGTATGCCTCAGTTTTGCAGTGTGACCTCTTCTGGATGCTGCAGCTGTAAATACAAGCTGATTTGATATGGTCCAACCTGCAGCTATTAGAGCCTCGATTGTCTTTTTAGCTTCGACGGTTATCTCCAGCGGGCTTTGAAAGTGTGTCTGTATAACAAATTGCTTTATACCAGCTTTCTCTCCCTTTTTTCTGAATTCTTTAAGTATATCTGTAAGCTCGTCGTCTACCCTCATTGGCAGGTATGCAAGAAGGCGGGAGCCGAGCCGTACCCTTTGAATTTCGTAATATTTATCGCCATCAGCTCTGTTGCGATTTGCCTTCTGCTTTCTCTTTGCCATCCTGTATACGGCGTCAAGAATTTTTTCAAGGGCTTTATTACTGCTCATTAGGGCGTCGCCACCGGTTATCAGAATATCTCTTAGCTGTGAGTCATATTCGAAATACTCCATAAGTGAAGATAGCTTTTTGTCCCAGCTAAGCTGTGGCTTAAGAGCGTCCATATCAAAATTGAGTCTTTCACTCTGGAAATCATACATTCTCTGGCATGATGCACAGAGCCCCCCACAACTTCGGCCACGGGTATCCGGAATCATAATAGCCACTTCAGGGTATCTCCTGTGAATGTTGTGTCCATCGGGCAGCAACCATCCTGCGGCATTAGGCTCTCCGTGGACAACAGCATCTTCTCTCTCCCAAGCTTTAATATTGCCGTAGGTTTCTATAAGCGACTCAGAGTACATAACATACGACCTGATTGTGTTGTCGTCGAATCCTGATTCTCCTGTGTTAAGAAGAGATATATAGTATGGAGTAATGAAAAACGGAATCTTTTTACTCTTGGCTTTATTAAGCATATTCATTGTTTGCTCTGTCAGGCTGCCTCCCATAAAGAGGTTAAGTTCAGAAGGGCTCTTGATTGCCATAGAGAGATGGAAGCGGAAATCGTACCACCATTGGCCGACAAGCTCTCTTTTCTGCTCGTGTGAGAGATTTTCCTGAAAATGATAGCGGGATGAGGTTGCCCCCCTTTTTTCGATTTTTTTGATAAGCAGTTCAATAATTCTGTTTCTGCTGTACTCCCTGTACTCTTTAATTTCTTTATCAAGCCCTGTTGGCCACCTTTTCATATGTCTCTGAAGTTTGGGTAATGTAAAAAGATGCTCTTTTTCACATCCCTCGGCTCGCTTAAACAGGTGATAGAGGTCTTCGTATAGATCTTCGTTTGTGACTTGCTGCTGGTTATTGTTCAGGTAATTCCACAGAAGTGAAAATGTTTCGATAAAGATGTTTTCTCCTCTTGATAGTTCGTGTATGTACTGCAATTCGTTTTCCAGCATCTCCAGAATCAGAGCAGATGCATCATTTGATTTGGATGATGCGTATTGTTTAAGCGCCGAACAGAAAGCTGCCTCACTGCTGCTTTCTGTTGCCATTTGATATATATTTGGAAGGTTTATTTTGAATTTTCGAAGTATGTTTTTTCTCATGGAGTAATTCTTATAAAGTGTATCCTTACAAAAATACCAAAAAATAGTCGTTTTTTCTAATTTTTAAGAGAAAAAAAAGGATGCCTAAATGAAAATCCACTCTTTAAAAGCTTATTTGGTAACACTTTTTGACCTTTAGTCAGAACCTCTGAAGCTTTGCCCATTATTATACGTAAAATCACTTCAGGAATAGAAATGGTAAAGATGCTTTTGTATTTTCGGGCTATTACTGATGTCATCTCTCTGTTAGTGATATAATTTGGAGATGTAAGGTTAACTGTACCAGATATTGAGTCATTTTTGATAATAAAAAGAATGGCGTTTATAACATCTTCGAGCATTATCCACGAAATTGGTTGAGTGCCCTCTCCAATATAGGTTGAGATGCCAAACTTTGCGGGAAGGGCCATTTTTGGAAGTGCACCCCCTTTAGTGGAGATAACAACCCCGAGTCTGATTATGGCAACTCTGGTTAGGTGGTCGACAGAACGAGCTGCCTCTTCCCATTGTTTACATACGGATGCGAGAAAATCATCACCGTAGCAGGTATCTGCTTCGGTAAATATGCTCTCAGGGGTGTTGTTGCCGTAGATGCCTACTGCAGACGCATTTATAAGCAGAGATATATTTGTGTTGTTATTAATATACTCTGTAATTTTTTTTGTTGTTTCAACTCTGCTGCCAAGAATTTTTTCTCTGTTATTTTTTGTCCATCTCTGATTAATGGAGGCACCTGCAAGATTAATTACTACATCACATTCACCGAGATTATTCGAAGAAAAACCCCGGGGTAGGAGGATTACCCTGTGACCCTCAGATATCAAGGCTTCTGATAGATTTTTCCCGATGAAACCAGATGATCCGGTTATCCCTACTTTTAAATTGGTTTCCATTATCTTTTTGATTAAAGATTAATTTTCAGACCGTCGAATGCCGGATAGATCCCCTTTGGAAGGATTTCTGAAAGATTCTGATAGGTTCCTATCTGGTGAGATAGGTGAGTAAGATAGCACTCAGTTGCATTGCACCTTCTTGCAACATTAATTGCCTCTTCCAGAGAGAAGTGAGATATATGTTTTTCTTTTCTTATAGTGCTTATAATTAGAGTTTTAATTCCTTTTAACTTATTGAGTTCAGACTCTTCAATACGGTTTGCATCAGTCAGATATGCAAGATTATCAATACGGAAACCTAAAACAGGAAGTTTGTAATGAATGGCTCTTACCGGGATAATATGTGTTGTTCCGATATTAAAAGGAGCAGAGTCAACTATTTTGATATCAAATTCGGGGACACCGGGGTATCTCTCAGTACAGAAAACATAAGAGTACTCTCTTTCAAGTGATTCTTTTACTCTGTTTTCGCAGTAAATCGGAACTGCTTTTCTTCTAAGGTAGTTAATTGCCCTTACATCGTCTAGACCCCCCGTATGGTCTTTGTGCTCGTGGGTTAACAGGATAGCGTCTAAATCGGAGATATTTTCTCTTAGTAGCTGTTGGCGAAAATCGGGTCCGGCATCAATAAGGATTTTATTTGAGTTATGCTCGATAAGGACACTCGATCGTAATCTTTTGTCTTTAATGTCTGAAGAGGTACAGACACTGCATTTGCACCCTATTATGGGTACTCCCTGTGATGTTCCCGTTCCCAGAAAGGTGAGCTGTATCATTGATTAGTGTTTGTACCAATAAAGGTAGAAATTTTTAATACCTTTGCGAAAATTTTAATTGTGAGAGGTACACTTTATCTTATTCCGGCCCCTTTAGGCGATACTGAAATTGAGCAGGTTATCCCGTCAGGATCAATCTCTCCCATTACAGAAATAACCCATTTTGTAGTTGAGGAACTTAGAAGTGCAAGGCGCTATCTTTCAAGAATCGGATTCAAGGGAAAGATAGACTCTCTTAATTTTTATCTTCTTAATGAACACACAAAAGAGGAAGATGTGGAGTCATATCTTTTGGTGTTGATGGAGGGACACAGTGTAGGGCTGTTAAGCGAAGCCGGTTTACCAGCGGTTGCTGATCCTGGTGCCAGACTGGTTGCTCTTGCTCATAAGAACGATATAGATGTTGTTCCTCTTGTTGGTCCATCTTCTTTAATGCTGGCTCTGATGGCTTCGGGCAAGAATGGTCAGAACTTTACCTTTGTGGGTTACCTTCCGGTTAAAAGTGAAGAGAGAAAGCTTAAAATTAAGGAGTTGGAAAGAATTGGAAAAATAAGCGGAGTGAGTCATATTATTATAGAGACCCCTTACAGAAATGATGCACTCTTAGCCGATTTTATATCGGTTTGTTCTCAGGAGACAGAGCTGACAGTTGCCGCTAATTTAACTATGCCTGATGCTTTTATTAAAACAAAAAGTATAGAGCATTGGAAAAAAAGTGTACCGAATTTAAATAAAAAACCTTGTGTATTTATTTTATGAACAGTAATGAAGAATATGGTCTTGTAGAGCTTGTCAATATGGAGTTTTACTCTTATCACGGTTGCTTCAGAGAGGAGAATATTATAGGGAATAAGTTTTTGGTTAACTTTTCTGCTAAAACCGACCTCTTGACACCGGGAGTCAGTGATTCTCTTTCCGATGCTCTCAATTACCAGGAGTTGTATAGTGTTATTAAGAGGGAGATGGATGTAACCTCCAACCTTTTAGAGAGTGTGGCTCTCAGAATTCTTAACAAAACTGCCAATGCATTTCCGGCCATTATCTGGGCAAAAGTTTCAGTAGAAAAACTAAATCCCCCTGTTGGTGGTAAGGTGGGCTCTTCGAGGGTGGTTATGTCAAAAAATTTTAAAAAATAGATTTCTGTCAAATATGGGTAATCGTGTTGCCTTTTTCACTCTGGGCTGCAAATTAAACTATTCGGAGACATCGTCACTTGCAAGGATGTTTGTCGAGAATGGATATGAAAAAGTATCATCTGATTCTGCGGCAGATATATATGTTATAAACACATGTTCGGTAACTGAGCATGCCGATAAAAAATGCCGGAGTGCAATCAGGCGCCTAATTAAACAAAATCCTGAAGCAATTATTGCTGTTACCGGCTGTTATGCTCAGTTAAAACCTCAGGAGATCCTTGATATTGAGGGTGTAAATCTTGTTATGGGTGCCGATGAAAAGTCAAACTTGTTTATAAGGGTAGCGGAATACAGTCAGGAGGCAAATGGTTCGGGCTCTGTTTCAAAAAGTGCTAGGGCTTTTTCATGTGCTATAAGTGAGGTAGAGTCTATATTTCCTGCATACTCTTCGGACGACAGAACCCGCTCTTTTTTAAAAGTTCAGGATGGCTGTGACTACCATTGCTCTTACTGTACTATTCCTTTGGCCAGGGGGAAAAGCAGAAATCATCCAGTTAGTTTTATAGTTTCTGAGGCAAAAGAAATTGCTGCAAAGGGAATTAAAGAGATTATTCTGACTGGGGTTAATACCGGTGATTTTGGTAAATCTACCGGAGAGAGTTTTTTATCTTTACTTGAGTCTCTTGACAAGGTAGAAGGTATAGAGAGAATACGGATTTCCTCAATTGAACCGAATCTATTGTCTGAGTCAATTGTCTCTTTTATTGCCGAATCGTATAAGTTTCTGCCCCATTTTCATTTACCTCTTCAGTCGGGATCTGATTCAGTTTTGTCTGCAATGAAGCGCAGGTATAACACTTCGCTTTTCAGAGAGAAAATCAACCTTATACGAGCAAAAATTCCTTATGCTTTTATTGGAGTGGATGTGATAGCTGGGTTTCCCGGTGAGGATGATTTTTTATTCAGCGAGACATATGCTTTTTTGGAGGCAATAGCCCCCTCTTTTTTGCATGTATTTCCTTTTTCCAAAAGGATGAATACTCCTGCAGCCAGCTATCCAGGACAGGTTAAAGAGAAAGATAAAAGAGAGAGAGTGACTTCGTTGAACTGTTTGTCAGAAAACTTATACAGCAGGTTTGTCAATATGAATAAGGGAAGAGAGGAGGAGGTTCTTTTCGAGAGCGGTACAAAGGGGGGAAAGATGTACGGATACACCAGAAATTATATTAAAATAGAGCGAGAATACTCGAAAGAGTTGATAGGGGAGATTGTTAAGGTAGTCTTATAACCGGCGGTTCACTGATAAGATCGGGCAAAATAAGATTATCCTCTCTAGGCCGAATTGCTGCCATCTCCTCTTCCATTAATCTTTTGCGCCTTCTTCTGCTGGTGAATAGGTTATTGATAAGTTCTCTGAAAGAGCTGAACTCCTCCTGATATACTAAACCTAATCCATTTCTCTGACTGTTGTCAAGATAGTTAGAGTATTGGTCGGCTGAGTGGGAGAATGCTTTTGCCCTGAATCTTCCTCTTTCGTCAAGTTTAATCTCTACATCGAGATCCCCAACAACATCTCCTGCTTTTTCCATATACCGGGCACTTCCAATGTTGCCATTTACTATTACCCTGTTATTGAATAGTTGCGCCGAGACTGCTGCATCAAACAGATCCCGTCCGTTTTGCCCGGGCTGATAGTTAAAGCTTAAATCGAGCGGAATCTCAAGCTGATTGAATATTTTATTAATCTGGTTAGATAAAACCTCTGTGGCATTTGAATAGAGGAGGGTAGAGTTGTTAACAATGCTCGACTGTACATCGGGGATAAAGCTGCCTGAAACAAGCAGTGACATAACCTGCTTTACAACTTTGTCTTCGGTATTAAGTGCCGCATTTACCCTTGCTTTGGTTATAGGGTCGATATCCGGTATATCAATATCAAAAGAGAGACGGGGGTTCATCAGAGGCCCTGTCATATTTATCTGGCAATCTACAGTTCGCCGGCTTGCAATTGAACTGGTATCTGAAATAAGAGGATTTATTGCAGCTTTTGTTCTGTAGTTGGCAGTCAAATTCAGGTTTGTTCTGTTTATATCGCCGTTGAAACTGATGTTCCCTCCTTCTGCAATAGTAAAGTCTCTTTCGATAAATCCTTGTAAAACAAACTTGTATGAACCCCGCTGAATGAAATAGTCGCCCTGAATAGAAAAGATATCCCTTGACGGGTTAATATCGAGGGTTATTAAACCGTTGCCATAGCCGGTTATAATATCTCCTACCGATTTATCAATTTCGATAAGCATTGCGGCATCCGGTGTCATATTTGCCGTTAGGATAACCTGTAGTTCTGTTCCCTGAGAGGGCTTCTCTTTTTCAGTTTGAGCCCCGTTTTCTGCATAGTGTGATATTGGCTGCAAAAAGGTAAGAAGATTCTTGCCATACACAGTGGTAGCTGATGTAAGAGGGATATGTATTGATGTGTTTCTGTTGGTGGTTACAAATATATCCATTAGTAACCTGCTGATTGGCCCCGATATGGTTATTCTGCCTGTTCCGAAAGCATTTCCGTAAAAATCTGAATTATCCTGCTCTCGGGTGTTTAAAACCTCCATTCTTGTAAAGTTTACGGAGGTGTTAAATGCTAAATCCATGAAATGGTTGTAAATGATTCCTCCCGTAATTCGACCTGTGTTGCCGAATCGGTCTTTTATGGCAACATTGTTTAGATTTACACCGTTTTCGTTCAGAATAACAGGACCGTTGAGGGTATATGTAACATTGGTAAAGTCGACCAAAAAAGAGAGGTCGTTGAGAGTTGTATTGTTACTGTACAGATTAAGTGAGCTGAGAGCCCCTTCGAGAGTTAGTCTGCCCGATATACCACCCGAAGTTGCAGATATTATATCTGTCAGAAATGGTTCGAAATATGATGGAGACATATTATCAAGTGTTGCATCAAGCTTCAGATAGTTGCCTTCGGGCCTGAATGTGCCCGATATGCTGAATGGATTACGGTTGTCCAATGAGTTGATTACATATATGTTAAATACCTTATCGAGATTATCCCATTCACTTATGAGTTGGAGTGTTCCTGCTCTTTTTCCGTAAACAGAAATATCTTCGCCTGTAATATCCATGATTATCTGTGGCTGATTGTAAAGGTCAACAGCATCTGCACGACCTGTAAAACGCCCTTCAAAGCCGAGCTGATCGGACATAAATGTATTGAGGGGGGAGAGATCGATATTATTAAGAATCAACGAGAATGTGTCGGTAGGGTTATGAGAAATTATTCCGTCTATATGGAGGTTTTGATTTTCACGAAACATACTGAAATTATGAAAAACAAATGTAGTGTCGTGCTTTACGATTTTCGACCCCGCTACACTCCACTCAAGACCGTTAATAAAAAGCTCTGATGGAAAAATGGAAAGATCAATTATTGGGCTTTTTCCTTCTTGTTGAGCGGTAAACAGAACTTCAGATCCAAAATCGAGTCTGTTCTTGAGGTCTCCTCTGTTGGTGTATTCACTTCTGATATTCAGTAGATTGTTTTTGAGATTAAGTGTTACCCTGCTGCTGTCAATCCCTATGCCTGCAAAATGAATCCTGTCGGAGTAGATTCCTGCTGTTATCATATTATAACTGCCTCTCAGTTTAATACTTATGTTGTCGGTATACGATTTGTCGAATCCAATCTGATCACTTGCAATATCTAGAGATAAGCTGTCATTTTCACTAACTTCAACTCTAAGGGTTGTTCCTTCGGAAATTGATAATCCCGGAAGCAGCATCTGGGAAATGGCACGAGTGTCGTTAAAATCGACACTTAGAGAGTATTTGTTTTCCTGACTGATGTTACCAGGCTCTTTTTTCGGAAAAACGGCATATAAATTTGAATGAAGCGATATGTCAAGCACCTTGTCAATAAATCCGGTAAAAAAATCGGTGCCCCTAAAAGTTGCGTTTGCAAAGGCAGATCGTAAAAAGATTGAGTGATTGTTCAGTGTAGAACTGGATTGAACTGAGATATCGCCGATAGGAAAATGCCCTTTGCTGTTGGTAAAATTAAGCCCTCTTACATTCAGTGTGCCGTCTATATCTCCTTTAATATTCTGAGTGAAGTTGGCCATTGTTGTAAAGGAAATGGCAGAGATGGTGTCCCGGTTGTCAAAATTAAGCGCAGCCAGGTCGGCATATATAACATCAGCATAAAAATCGTAATAAGAGTCTATTTCGGATGATATTCCGATAATTCCCTGAAAAAGCAAATCGAGATTGGGATCTCTGCAGATAACTTTTCCATCGAAGGTGTTATTAAGATAACTACCGTTTGCTGTGATGTTACGATAGGGGTAGTTGTTTAGTGTAAAGCTGTTTATAAAAAGTGTGTCTATGTAAAACTCACTACCCCCGGCCGAAGGATTACGAAGAAGCGCACTTATTTTGCTGCTTAAAGTAAGTTCGCCAAGAGTTTTGTTTTGAAGTAGACGACCGATATCTAATGCATAGGTGTTAATGGTGCCGTTTAAATCAAGCCCCCCATTGGAGGTGTTGTTTTTAAGCTGGGCATCCAGATGCACGCTACCGATATTTGAGGTTATTTTACCATTTGCAACCATATCGCCCAGAAGGCCGGTAATGCCACCTTTAAAATTATATTTAACAAAGGGAGAGAGAGTCTTTAGCTCCTCTACAGGCTTGCCGCCATTTATTGAGGCAATTATATAGGAGAGATCTGTAGTTGTTGTTGTACTGTTGTTTATATCTAGGAAAAAGATGGTGATATCGGTATTAGGAAGTCCAGATATTCTTGCATTAAGATCGAGATAGGTCAGCCCGCTCTCTGAGGCCACCTTCAAATTCTGGGTTCTTAAATTTGATACCGGCCCCTGAATTAAGCCGTTGATATTTAATGCAAGGTTGTTGCCGTAAAGATCAGGTGCAAATTTTGCCAGAGTTCTGAAGTCGATAACTGAGTTGTTAAAATTGGCATCAAAGACAACCTTTTGGGTGAAGTCAGAAAAATCACGCATATTGTCAAACGAGAGAGAGAAAGAGGTGGCTTCAATTCTGGAGAAGAGATCTCTTATTATAAAATCTTCTATTGCTATTTTACCGGGAGATACAGAGAGAATACCTGAAAACTCCTCTGCTCTGAAACCACTTTTTTCGCTAAAACTCAGCTGATTTATATTTGCTGACAATAGAGTTTTATCGTAGTTAATTGCGCTAATCTCTATGTATATATCACTTAAAGCGAGATTGCTGAAATTGATGTGGTTTTTAGAATTTTGCCCATTTTCAAATTCTGGCGAAAATGGGTTAATCATATTAAAGCGGAAGTTGCTGATTGTCAGCTTTCCTGCAAATATTTCCGGGATACCGCTGCCATTATCCTCTTTTTTTTCAGAACCTCCGAAGATTCTGTCGAGCCCAGTAGTTGAGTCGGTTTCGTGAATAATATTAAAGACCCCACTGTTAAGGGTAAGATGATCTATCCTTATATTACCTTTTAATAACTCTTTTGCGGATAATTTAACAGAGATCTTCTCTGCTCCGAGAAGAGTGTCTGTTTCATTTTGCATTATTACAAGATTGTTGGCTATAAGTCTGTTAAAGAAAATATAATAGACTTTTCCAATTGTCACCTCAGTTCCTAGCCTTTCTGAAACCGAACGGGCAGCAATACGAGCTGCTCTGGTCTGGAAAGAGGGTAACTGCAATGCAAGGTAGCCCATTACCGGCAATAGTGCCAGTAAAAATAAAATGGCAATTAATATTTTCTTAAATGTTTTGATAATAGCTTTTTTGCAAAAATAGTCAATAAAGTATAGCCAATTGATAAAAAATAACCATTTTTGCGAAATTATTTTTAAACAGATGAGCTTAACCATACTTGCGATAGAGTCTTCTTGTGACGATACCTCGGCGGCTGTTGTGCGGGACGGGTTTGTACTCTCCAACGTAATGGCAGGACAGGAGGTGCACCAAAGATACGGAGGAGTGATTCCGGAACTTGCATCAAGAGCGCATCAGCAGAATATTTTGCCAGTTGTAGTTGAGGCTGTAATAAGCGCCGGGATAGAACTATCAGATATTAATGCTATTGCATTTACGAGAGGTCCAGGATTGCTCGGCTCTTTGTTGGTTGGTACTTCTTTTGCAAAAGGGCTTTCTCTCTCACTAAACATACCATTGGTAGATGTTAATCATCTGCAGGGTCATCTTCTTTCTCAGTTTATCATTGAACCGGGCAATGAAAAGGAGTTTCCTCTTTTTCCTTTTCTGTGTTTGCTGGTATCCGGTGGACATACCCAGATAATAAAGGTAACCAGTTATCTGGAATATGAAATATTGGGACATTCAATTGATGATGCTGTAGGTGAGGCCTTTGATAAGTGTGCAAAAATAATGGGACTTGGATATCCGGGGGGGCCGCTGGTAGATAAACTTTCTAAAACGGGAAATCCGACAAAATTCACTTTTGCCAAGCCAAAAATTGAAGGATACAATTACAGTTTCAGCGGAGTAAAAACTTCGCTTCTCTACTTTTTAAGAGATAATGTTCACGAAAACTCAAATTTTATTAAGGAGAATATCAACGATATTTGTGCGTCATTTCAGACAAACCTGGTTGAGATACTTCTTGAAAAATTGATCAGAGCTGCCAAGGATACCAGAATAAGTCAGATTACTATATCAGGCGGAGTATCAGCAAATTCCTTGCTTAGAATGAGAATTAAACAGGAGGGTGAGGCAAGGGGATGGAAAACCTATTTGCCAGAACTGAAGTATACCACAGATAACGCCGCAATGATAGGTGTTGCAGGGTATTACAAGTTTAAATCAGGTCACTTTTGTGCTTTAGAGACGGTCCCCGTTTCTAGGCTCAGTGACTACTCATAACTATTACAAAACATAACCTGCGGCGCTCCTTAATGTATAATATATTAAAAAAAGACTATTATTTGTTGCATTATATAATTTTCCGATTATCTTTGTTCTCCCTAAAAACAATTATTATACTTAAATTATTAACTTAAAAATTCTTACATGAAAAGATTCAGCTTAGTAATTGCAGCTATTCTGTTAACCACTTGTAATGTTCTGTTTGCACAGAATATCAGGGTTACGGGTACTGTAACTGAATTGGGAACGGGAGCTCCGCTTCCGTTTGTAACCGTTCAAGTAAAAGGAACAACCACCGGTGCTGCGACGCTGGACAACGGTTCCTATGAGATTAACGCACCTGGTAACGGGACACTAATCTTTAGTTTTATTGGATATAAAACTTTAGAGGTTCCTATACAAAACAGAAGCGTTATTAATGTACAACTGGAATATGACGCCGTAACACTTGATGAGGTGGTGATGGTTGCTTATGGTACTGCAAGAAGAGAGTCTATTACCGGTTCTATTTCTACTGTAAATACTGCAGCTATTGAAAAGCGTCCTGTTTCGAGTGTTTCTGGCGTTCTTGAAGGACAAGCTGCCGGTGTACAGGTAAACAACACTTACGGAGAGCCGGGTTCTGATGCGGTTATTCGGATTCGTGGTTTCGGATCTGTTAATGGATCGAATGCTCCTCTTTATGTAGTTGATGGTGTTCCGTTTAGCGGAAATATTTCTGATATTAACCCACAGGATATTGAAAGCATATCTGTTCTTAAGGATGCTGCTTCATCAGCTCTTTTTGGAAACAGGGCATCTAACGGAGTAATTCTTATTGCTACCAAGAGAGGTAAGAGCGATAGAGTTCAGGTTACTGCAAATGTTAATCAGGGTATTTATAACAGAGGTTTGAAAGAGTACAGCAAACTTGGACCAGAAGACTTTATGGAAGTAATGTGGAAAGGTGCAAGAAATAACTATATGACATCTCAGCCGACTGTTTATCCTAATGAGTCTCTTGCTAATGCGGCAGCAACTCAAACCTTGATTCCTACATATCTGAGATATAACATTTTTAATGGACCTGAAACAGCGCTTTTTGATGCAAGTGGTAAACTGCTTCCAGGTATCAAAGTACACGAAGGATACGACGACCTTGACTGGTTTAAGTACATTGAGCGTCTTGGATACAGACAAGATTATACTGTAACCGGAAATGCAGCTTCTGACAAGAGTAGCTACTATTTTTCTGCAGGTTATCTTGATGAAGAAGGTTATGTTAAATCTTCAGATTTTCAACGTTTTACCGGAAGAGCAAATATCAGTGTTCAGCCAAGAAAATGGATAAGAACAGGTCTGACTCTCTCGGGTTCACACCAAATGTCTAACAGTACAACCGGTGATGCCGGTAGCGCTACAACATTTATCAATCCTTTCTACTACGCCAGAAATGTGGCCCCGATTTATCCGGTTTATCTTCACGATATGGCAACAGGAAGATATTTACTTGATGGTGATGGAAACAAGCAGTATGACAGTGGTGGTATGTATGGAAGACCTCAGAATCTCGACCGCCACATAGTTTGGGAAACCGAATTAAATATGGACAGAACCTTTAGAAACACTTTAGGTAGCCAGGCATTTGTTGAGATTGATTTTCTTAAAGATTTCAAATTTATTGTTAAAGGTGATATCAGTTTAAGAAATAGTGAGCAGCAAACTTACAACAACGCAATTATCGGTGATGGTGCCGGTAATAAAGGTCGTGCAAGCCGTACTTTCTACCGCTACAAAAACTGGACTTTCCAGCAGCAGCTAACCTGGAACAAAGAGTTCGGACTACACAATGTAGACCTGCTTGTAGGGCATGAGAACTTTAATTACAACTATGCCTACACATACAACTATAAAACAACTGAAACTTTCCAGGGAGGTACTGAGTTAATTAACTTTACCGAGATTACTAACCTAACAGGTTATCAGCACAATTACCGTACAGAGAGTTATTTGACAAGAGCAAGATACAACTACGACAACAAATACTTCCTTGAAAGTTCTTTCCGTCGTGATGGTTCTTCAAGATTCCATCCTGATAACAGATGGGGTAACTTCTGGTCTTTAGGTGGTAGCTGGACAATCACAAAAGAGGACTTTATGGCAGGCCTTACTCACAGTGTCAATATGCTGAAACTTCGTGCTTCATACGGAGAGGTTGGTAATGATGCCGGTGTAGGTTATTATGGTTATATGGCTCTTTACGGTATGGTTCAAAATGCCAATAAAGGTGGTGCTTACAAAACTCAAAATGATGCAACTGATATTCAGTGGGAGACAACAAGCTCATTTGGTGTTGCTGTCGAAGGTACATTTTTCGATCGCCTGAATTTGACGGTTGATTATTTCGATAAGAGATCAAAAGATCTTCTTTTTGATGTGTATCTTCCTCTTTCGGCCGGTGCAACTTCTACTTCAGCCGCTGAAGCTACAATAACACAGAACCTTGGTTCAGTTTCGAACAGAGGTGTTGAGGTTATGTTTGATGTGGATATTTTAAGAAAAAGAGACTTCAGATGGAACTTAGGCTTTAATACTACATACTTTAAAAATAAGATTGTAACTCTTCCTGAGCAAAACAGAGAGAATGGTATTATCTCTGGAACCAAGAGATATGTAGAGGGAGGAGGAATCTATGATTTCTGGATGTATCAGTGGGCTGGTGTTGACCAAATGACAGGAAGATCTCTTTACAAACCTAATTTAGAGAACTATTTCATTGGTGAAGCTCAAGAAGGTAAAACTCAACTTCCTGCACAGCATGTAGTTCAGATTGGAAACGATTACTATACAACTCACTACACATACGCTGAAAGAAACTGGAGCGGAAGTGCTATTCCTGATTTTTATGGCAGCTTTAACACTTCTTTAACCTATAAAAACTTTAACCTTTCTGCTTTGTTCACCTACTCAATCGGTGGAAAAACTCTTGATTACTCTTACAGAAGTTTGATGTCGGTTACTGCAAATCCAAGCGCTCTTCACTCTGACCTTCTAAAAGCGTGGGACGGTGTTCCTGCAGGAATGACAGCTGACTCTCCAAACAGAATAGATCCTAAAGGTATTCCGGTAGTTAACTATCAGCTAAGTGAGTTTAACGATGCTACATCAAGCAGATTTTTGATTGATGCTACCTATTTCGTTGTTAAGAATGTTGCTTTAAGTTACAACCTTCCAAGAAGGATTGTTAACAAAATGGATTTGAGCGCTATGTCGGTGAACTTCTCCGTTGACAATCTTGCTACTTTCACAAAAGTTCAAGGAATGAATCCTCAGCAATCATTTGCAGGAACAAATAACAATGCATTTGTTACAGCAAGAGTATTCTCTATGGGTGTAAATATT
>CAYGGD010000008.1:8294-29803 GCA_964349315.1 uncultured Muribaculaceae bacterium | reverse complement strand
ATCTTACGAATTATTATTATTTTTGTACAAATCATAATTATGAATAGTGCCCTTGATTATCTTAAGAGATACTGGTCGCATGATTCTTTTAGAAATTTACAGGACCAGATTATTCAATCTGCTCTGAATAAGAGAGATACCCTTGCCATTTTGCCAACAGGCGCAGGTAAATCTATCTGCTTTCAAATTCCTGCTTTAATGAGTGATGGAGTATGCTTGGTAATATCTCCGCTGATTGCTCTTATGAAAGATCAAGTAGAAAATTTAAGAGGAAAAGGGATTAAAGCACTAGTTGTTCATTCGGGCATGACACATAATGAGGTTGACGCCATTCTGGATAATGCAATTTATGGTAATTATAAATTTTTGTATCTCTCTCCTGAACGATTAAGAAGCGATATTTTTAAAGTCAGGGTACAAAAAATGAACATTTCATATATTGTTGTAGACGAAGCACACTGTATATCTCATTGGGGATATGATTTTCGCCCCGATTATCTGATGATTAGTAATCTGTACGAATTGACCGGGCGGGTTCCTGTGATCGCACTGACAGCAACCGCAACTCCAGTTGTTGCGGAAGATATAATGGATAAGCTTCTCTTTCGTGAAAGGAATATTTTTAAAGGAGATTTTATCAGAGGTAACTTATCTTATGTTGTAAGAAATACCGAAGATAAAAACGGAATGTTATTAAGAATTGCAAAATCGTTAAACGGGTGTGGAATTGTATATGTAAGAGAGAGGCGTAAAGCACAGGAGATTGCCTCTTTTCTTGCAGCACAGGGCTTATTGGCCGACAGCTATCATGCAGGGTTTTCTGCAGCGGAGAGAGCCAGAAAGCAGGAGCGTTGGTTTAATGGAGAGGTGAAAATTATTGTTTCTACCAACGCATTCGGGATGGGCATAGATAAGGGTGATGTCAGGTTTGTATGCCACTTTGATCTCCCTGAGTCTCTTGAATCCTATTTTCAAGAGGCAGGTAGAGCCGGCAGAGACGGGAAACTCTCTTATGCTGTTTTGCTATGGAATAGCAGTGATGTGAAAAAGATTAAATATTTCATTTCTCTTTCCTTTCCGCCAATTGAGTATATAAAAGAGATCTATCAGAAGTTGTACCGGTTTTTCGATTATGCCTATGGCTCGGGAAAGGGAGCTGTCCAAAGATTTTCAATTGAAGAGTTTGCCGGGAAATACAAATTAAGTGCTGCAAGAGCTTATTATGCAGCTAAATACCTTGATAGTGACGGGTATATTAAACTTACAGAAGAGATTGATAATCCATCAAGAATAACTTTCAATGTCAACAGAGACGAACTTTATATAATACAGCTTAAGAACGAGTCTCTTGATGCATTGATTAAAATATTACTTAGGTTGTATCCTGGTATTTTTTCTGAGTTTATTGCTGTAAATGAGGAGCATATAGCAAGAACAGCCCGTAACAGTAAGGCCAATATAGTCTCTATGCTTGAAAGATTGGCTAGAATGGGTGTTATCTCCTATATCCCCGGAGCAAAATCTCCTCTGATTATTTTTAATAACGAAAGGTTAGATGAAAAGAGCTTAGAAATTTCCGCAGAAAGATATGAGCAGAGGCTGGAAGAGCATAGTAGCAGAGTTTCTTCGGTTATAGAATATGCAAAACAGGATTCACTTTGTCGGTCTTTGTATATGATTAGGTATTTCGGACAGGAGTATGGTGATGCATGTGAGATTTGTGATGTTTGTAAGAGCAAACAAAAAGCAAATAATCAAGCTTCGGATGATTCAGATATGGAGAGGAAACTAATTGAACTTTTAATGGAGTCACCGCGAACCCTCGAAGAGATCGCCTCTTTTATGAATGATTACTCGGGTAGCTATATCAGGCTTCTTAAGGAACTTGCGGATACGGGAGGAATAGAAATTGACGGGGAGATTGTCTCTCTTGTCAAGAGCTGACAAATTCTATCAGCTTTTCACTCAGCTCTTCTACCGGCATACCAATTACATTGTAATATGATCCTTCAATTTTTTTTATGGCAGTATAGCCAATCCAGTCCTGAGCACCATATGAGCCGGCTTTGTCGAATGGTTTATAATTATCGATGTAGTAGTTTATCTCCTTTTCTGAAAGGATTTTAAAGTAAACAGTAGTTTGAGCGCTGAATGTAATGGTTTTGTTTATGCTCCTTAAGGTTACTGCAGAAATAACTTTGTGGGATTTTCCAGAAAGCATCCTTAGCATGGTTAAACTTTCATTTTTATCTGCCGGTTTTCCTAAAATTACCCCATCGCAAATTACCAATGTGTCTGCGGTAATAATTATCTCTTCAGGGTGTAGTTCTCTGCCGAAACCCATTGATTTTCTAATTGAAAGAGTTTCCGGTATTTTTTCGGGAATCTCATTATTGTCGTATTCTTCAGAAACACCACAGTTATTCTCGATTGTAAAGTCGATATCAAGCCCGCTCAGCAGTTGTTTTCTGCGGGGCGATGAAGAGGCAAGGATTATTTTGTAACCTTTTAAAGCATCAACAAGAAGAGTCATAAATCAGATTTTAACCGGAAACACCATTTTCTGTGTTGTACCATTTATTTTGAATTTTAAGGGTTTGTTCAATTATATCCCTTACGCAGCCGTGCCCACCTGCATAAAGTGAGATATATTCACTTATATCTTTCACCTCGTTAACAGCATCAGAAGGGGAGCAGGGCAATCCGCAAATTTTCATTATCTCAATATCCGGGATGTCGTCTCCCATAAATAAAACCTCATTGGGCGATAAATCATATTTAGAACAAAAGTCCATAAAATCTGGAATTTTGTATGAGGATTTAAGATATATATCTTTAACGCCTAAAGGCTCAAATCGATAGATTATGCTATCCGATGCACCTCCAGTTATAATAGCAACCGGAAATCCGTTAAGAATCGCTTTTCTTAGAGCATATCCATCTTTTGCGTTGTGTGATCGTAGTAGATCGCCATTTTCGGTACAGATTACTGTTCCGTCTGTGAATACTCCATCTACATCAAATGCAAATGCTTTGATACCGGCAAGCTTTGTTTTATAATTTGACATACTAATATTCTGTTTGAGAGATAAATTCGGTTAATAACTTATAAACTTCTTTATGTTGAGGGTAGTGTTCGAGAAAGTCCAGATGTTTCTGTATTGTTTCCCAATCTTTCCTAATTGCGGGTCCGGTCTGAACCAGTTTAGGGTGTTCGTACAAAAATGCCTTTCGTACAGTCTCTATAGCTAGAGGAAGAAGAGACATGTGATTAGGTTTGGCTATATCAAAGGCCAGACCTGTAAGGTAATTGATAAAATTACATACAAATACAGCTGCCACATGTAGTTTTAATCTTTCAGAAGAGTCAGTAATCCGATACTCCGATTTAAGAGAATAGCAGATATTTATTAGCTGATCTTTGCTGATATCGCTGTTATATTCCAGAAAAAAAGGGACTAGACTGAAGTCAACCGGCTTTGTTTTGGAAAGAGTCATAAGTGGATACAAAACTCCGTGATTGTTAAACATTTTCAAGGCCGACAGAGGTGTGGCTGCACTGCAATGAAAAACAGATACCGGACAACTATTTATGTCGGTTTGTGTAATCAGCTGATTGGTAATTTCATCGATTGCATTGTCTGATACTGCAATAATAATTATATCACTATTTGTAATCTGAGTTATCTCTTTGGCAGCTTTTGTCACACTGAATTCAGGAATCTCAACAAGCTCCTGTTTATTTAGAAGATAGGCCAATTTGGATGAGTGTTCGGGGTTTCTGCCAAATATATAATCTATGTTGTGTCCTGCCTTTTTTAAGGCGATTGCTAATCTGTATGAGACATTTCCATAGCCGATAACCGAAATAGAATATTTTGTATCCGTCATTTATCTTTTACCCTTTGAAAATTGTGCCAGACTCTCGTTACCATTTTCATTTACAGACTGAACTGCAAAAAAATAGTTGTCTTTACTGTATGGTACAACAATGGATTCTCCCTGAACAAATATTTTTTTCTGCCACACCGGCGAATCGGTTTCCCTGATTAAGAGGTAGTAACCATAAGGTTTAGGACAATTGTCAGGTGCATTCCAGGATACAGTGGTTCTATTGTAAAGAGAAGAAACATCGGTGAACACATTTAAAGGAGCAGCAGGGGCATATACTAGATTCATTACTGTGGCAAGATTGGCTGCACAGTTTTTTCTTAAATACTCAAAATCGACCCCTTCTATGATGTCTCCGTATTGTATCCCATCTATAAGCTCAACCTTTTTGTGTGTGCGATCGTAATTTTCGTAGTATTCGCATATTCTTACTGCTGTAAATCCATTTCTACTGAAAGGAGTGTGATCGCCCCCTCTACCGAATCTGTCGTTCCTGTGTATAAGCTTAATCGTCAGATTTTCTACATATCTTTCTCCACACTCTTTAATATACCGGGCGAGTTGCCTTGAAGGACTGTCATTTTCAGAAGAGTTGAAAATTCTCTCCCTTGCCTGCTCAGATGTCTCAGTAAATGGGATATTCTCCGAAAAAACTCGAACTACAGAGTTGTTAACAATATTTGTTTCACTGGAATGTGAGTTCGAAATCATATCGTTGTTTAAAACAGCAATAATATTCCAGTTGTTTTCTTTTGCCATAGCTGACATATGTGCAGCACCGAGCAGGCCGTGCTCCTCTCCGGAAAGAAACATTAATTTTACCGTAACCGGGAGTCTCCTGGCAGCCAGTATACGTGATATTTCCATAAGGGCAGCAACACCGCTTCCATTGTCATTGGCTCCGGGAGCGAATGTTGTAGAGTCTGTATTATCGTCAACTCTGCTGTCATAATGAGCCAGCAGGACTATAATCCTGTCGTCCTGAGGATTATCGCCTTTAATTGTCGCAATTATATTTGTTAGTGTAAGCTCTCTGTTCAGTCGGCTCCCTTTACCTCCAGCCTTGTAATTAACTCTTTCTACTGAGTAGTTACTGTTATCTCGGCCAAATCCAATGAGTTTCTGCTCAATATAATCGGCAGATGCACCTATCCCGAAGTCGGCCCTGTTTTGAGAACTTAAATTATGACGGGTATGAAAAATAAGTAAGCTGTTTATATAATCCTTCATATTATCTGAGGAGATCAAACATATACTTTCTGAAATTCTGCTGTCTCTTTTGATTATTTGCTGTGCTGAAACATCAGGACACAAAAGAAAAAGCCAGATGGCTGATAGCAGAATCTTTACTGAGCTCTTATTTTTAGTCATCATTGATTTATGAATTATTATAATATTTTATGAACCTTGTTAATATGTCGACATGTTTGCCTGGAATAAGGATTGTATGGTTACCCAAACCGGAATTTAAAAAATCATTCAACTCATCTTCCGACTTAAATAAAAACTTCACCTGCGTCCGGCACCTCTCTGCAACTGAGGTGTTTTGTACCAGATCACCTGAAAAAATATAGAATTTGTCGAGTCTCTCTCCCGCACATTTAAACAGGGTATATTTGCCTAGTTTTATTTCAGATCTGATTCCCACTCCCATGCCGGTTTCGTAATGGGTAGTAAGTGTATAATGCTCTCCCATATTGAGAGGCGCTGTACAGTGCGCAAAGTCGATGCTGTTATCTATTCTCTCAATTGAAGACGGATTTGACATAAAGGCCTGTTGGTTGCAAAGTTCCTTAGCTATTATCATACTCCATAAAGAGGGGATATCACCCTCACATCCGGCCACTATGCCATTATCATTTAGCAATGCAAGGGCGAGACATGCAGTGGTATTGCACTGTGAGATAAGGTCGAAACACTTTATTGTAATGGCATCAATTGACTCGGCGGTACAAATATCCTTGGTAACTTTATAAAGCTTAACAGCATCTTTTATGGCATCTTCGCTTAAAGTTGAGACCCGCTTATTTTTCAGCAAATTATACAGTCCTATTGAAAGAGGGTCGGACTCGCCCTCATTGTTGTATTTGTCAGCAAGAAAGCTAATAGGGTAATCGATAAAACTAATTCCGTATTTTTCTCTAATAAATTGCTTGTCAACACCAGACGAAATCAGCCAGGGCGACTCACCTCCAAAGAGAGCAACACGGTAATTGCTGATTTTTGAGTAAACAGCTTGGATTTTACTCAGATACAAAATCTCATCCTTTACTGACTCTTTAATTTTGTGTGAAGGATCGGCGGGGATATTAATATGGCTATAGGGAATTTTGTTTTGCTTGAGCCAGGTTGCAATTTCCATTGAAGCTGCAAGTGAATTTTGGTAAGAGTCACTGATAATCAATAGCGGTTTAGGCAAGTCTTTAGCTATTTTTATAAATTGTTCTTCGGTGCCACCGGATGCAATAAATACTACAGTAAACTGATTATAAGTATTTTTACAATATTCTTCGTAGGTCAAATTCGACACATCAAACATTGAAAATAAAACTTCAAGCGACTCTCGTTTAGCAGTAATACTCTCTTTATTGTCGTTTATCCGGGAAGTGAGAGTGATAAGATTAAGCTCTTTAGCCATATTGTATACAGATTATATACAAAGTTACAAAAAAATAGGAAAAGGGTCTTTAGAACAATTAATATGATTGTTCGTTATATTGTAATTATACTATTATATGAGTTCCGCCAGAAAAAATATTGTAACTGCTTTTTTTCTGAATCTCTCTTTTGCAGTAGTAGAGCTAATAGGAGGGGTTCTTACAAACTCTGTTGCCATTCTTTCCGATGCTGTTCACGACTTTGGAGACTCTCTCTCTCTGGGTGTTGCGTGGTATTTGCAGAAGATTTCTGAGAAAAAGGGTGATAGCCGCTTCTCATATGGATACAAAAGATTCTCATTGTTGGGGTCAATCTTTATCTCTACTGTACTTTTGACAGGCTCTTTTTTTATTATTAACGAGAGTATTAAAAGACTACGTAGTCCACAGGAGGCGTATGCTCCCGGAATGCTGTTGTTATCGGTTCTTGGTATAATTGTTAATGGCGCAGCTGTTTTACGTTTAAAAAAAGGGAAAAGTCATAATGAAAAGGCTGTAATGATACATATGATGGAGGACGTACTGGGTTGGGCAGCTGTTTTTGTAGCAAGCATACTGATGATTTTTTTCGATGTCCCTTTTATGGACCCTCTCTTATCGTTAATAATAACTGGGTGGGTTCTTTTTAATGTTATCAAGAATTTAAAGAGTACCTTCTCAATTATGTTACAGCAAGTCCCTTCCGAGATAGACATGAAACTCTTTATTGAAAGAGTTAATAAAGAGAAACTAATCTCTTCGGTTCACGATGTACACTTATGGACTCTTGACGGTGAGTCCCATATATTGACACTTCATGTTGTTATTGGTGATAATTCCTCAAAGGGAGAAATGCTCGTAGTAAAAGAAACACTTCGGAGAATTGCCGCAGAATTCGGAATTGAACATGTAACGGTTGAGATTGAGTTTGACTCCGGTATAGATAATTGCATCTATAACCGGGAACAGTGCGGATAAAAAAACCGCAGCCCTAAAGCTGCGGTTTATTGCCGTGTTTTAAACCTCAGGAACGACCTCCTCCTTAACTGCCATAAATGAGGCAAGTTGACATTCAGAAAAATTTATGAGATATGAAAATCTTTCGTCATTCCAGGATTTAGAGAGGTTAATATAAATTTGGGCAGAGTTTTCGAAACTACTATCTCTTTGAGCATCAAAAAGTAATAGGAATGATATTATAATGTGCGCTGCCATTTCAACCGCCCTTCTTGCGTGGAAATCAATGAATTCATTATCCTTACCGCTAAACATGGCAGTTGCTGATTCATATTGATCTGCCATATTGCAGATAACCTTGTGAAGCTGCTCAAATTCTGCTTTAACAGGTATCTCCTTGTACTCATTTATTAGTGAGAGGTATCCTCCGTTTGTGACATACCTTTGAGCGGCTACTACCTGCAGTTGTGATGTGCCCTCATAAATTGTTGTTATCCGAGCATCCCGGTATATTCTTTCAATCGGGTAGTCTTTCATGAATCCTGAGCCACCGTGAATTTGCAGAGAATCATATGCATTCTGATTGCAGTATTCAGAAGAGATCATTTTAAGCATAGGGGTAAGCATATCAGCAAGACGCTGATATTTTTTAGACTCTTGTCTCTCTTCAGGATGAAGTTTCCTCTCTTCAGAAATAAAACCGTATGATTTATATAAATCTACATATCTGGTTGTTTCATACAATAGAGTTCTGGAGGCCTGTAACTTTGCTTTGATAACAGCAAGCATTTCGTAAACAGCCGGAAATTCAATTATTGGTTTTCCGAATTGTACCCTTTCGTGGGCATATTTGAGTGCTTCGCGATATGCTGCTTCTGATATTCCAACAGATTGAGCTCCTACACCCAGACGGGCCCCGTTCATAAGAGACATTACATATTTAATTAGTCCTAATCTCCTTTCTCCTACAAGTTTAGCAGGAGCATTTGAGAATACAAGCTCACAAGTAGGAGATCCTTTTATGCCCAGTTTGTTCTCAATTCTTCTTACAGTAACTCCTCCCCAAGCCTGGTCGTGGACAAAGTATGATAATCCACGGCCATCTGTGGTGTTCTCTTCTGATCTTGCAAGTACAAGTTTAATGTGAGCGTCTCCGTTAGTAATAAATCTTTTAACACCGTTAAGATACCACATTCCATCCGATTCGTTATATGTAGCCCGAAGCATTACTGCCTGAAGATCACTTCCGGCATCAGGTTCGGTCAGGTCCATCGAGCATGTGTCCCCTTTATTTATCCGGGGTAAAAACTCATTTTTAATCTCCTCTGATCCGAATTCATAAATAGTTTCGGCACAATCCTGTAGCCCCCAGATATTGGCAAACCCGGCATCAGCACGGGCAACTATTTCTGCAGCCATAACATAAGGTACCATAGAGAAGTTTAGCCCCCCATATTCTCTTGGCAGATACATACCGTAAAGACCTGCTTGTGTTAAGGTCTCCTGATTTTGCTGAGTTCCGGGTGCATAGGTTACTCTGCCATTTTTGTGAGAAGGGCCGGTTTTGTCTACCTCTTCTGCATTCGGAGCCAGTGTCTCACCACATATTTCACCGATAATCTCCATTACCTTATCATATGAATCAACTGCATCTTCAAAAGATGATGGTGCATAGTCAAAAGTTGCTGAATCTTTATATTCCCTCTCTTTAAGACGGACAATTTTAGACATGAGCTGATGACTGAATTGAAACCTGAGGTCGTTATTATCTTTATAAAAGTTTGCCATACTATTTGCTGTTTAGTTTGTAAGACTTAATCATCCTGGGGATAATTTCATTAAGATCTCCGACAATAGCGTAATCTGCTATTTGGTGAATTGGAGCATTCGGATCGTTATTTATTGATATAATCATTGCAGATTGATCCATTCCTGCGGTGTGCTGAATTTGGCCGGAAATACCAGCTGCAATATAGAGCTTGGGCCTTACAGTAACTCCTGTTTGACCGATTTGCCTTGCGGGCTCGGCATAACCGGCATCAACAGCAGCTCTTGAAGCACCAACCTCAGCTCCAAGTACCGAAGCAAGGTCATATAAAAGATTAAAGTTTTCTTTTGATCCGACACCAAAACCTCCTGCTATTATCACCGGAGATCCCTTGATGTCGATTTTTCTCTCTTCTATATGTCGTTCAATAATTTCAACAATAAAGTCAGAGTCACTCAATATCTTACTTGTATCAATATTGCTTACAGAACCATTTACTGGAGTCACGAGGGGCTCTTTTTTCATAACACCCTCTCTAACTGTAGCCATTTGAGGTTTACAGTCGGGGTTTATAATGGTTGCTATAATGTTTCCGCCAAATGCGGGTCTTATCTGATATAGAAGGTTTTTGTATTCCTTTCCGGTTTTATTCTCCTTGTGATCTCCAATTTCCAGGGAAGTACAGTCGGCAGTGAGTCCGCTAACAAGAGCACTCGATACTCTTGGAGCCAGATCTCTGCCTACACTTGTTGCCCCGAAAAGGGCAATCTGAGGCTGTTCTTTTTTTAAAACCTCTATGGTAATGGCACTGTACGGAAGGGTCAGGTAGTGTTCCAATCTCTTGTCCTGAGCAATATGCACCTTGGTTGCTCCGAACATAAACAACTCTTCGGTCAGATGTTCGATGTTTTTACCAATAACCAGAGCTTCTAGTTTGCAAGAGAGCTCTTCTGCAAGTGATCTTCCTTTTGTTAGTAATTCCAGACTAACATCTGCTATTTTACCACCTTCGGTCTCGATATAAATAATTATGTTGTTCATTTGTCTATTATTCTGTTATCCAATTGTATGAGAAGAAATTAATTCTACTATCAGCGAGTCTATATCTTCGAAACTCGATGATAGTCTCTTAGACTCTTTCGCCTGAAAAACAATATTTTCAATTTTTTTAACTTTAGTCGGCGAACCGGAGAGACCATAATTAATTTCGTCTCCGCCAACATCGGCTACTCCCCATTCGGGTATGTTCAGTGATTCAGAAATAGTAAGAGGAAGATATGAGTTGTGCTCATTGTCTGCAAGCTCGGTTGCTGTTTTAGCATGTTTGTACTTCATCAGCTGTTTTGCATTTCTTGGCCTGCAAGCAGGAGCGGTTGCATGCACTGTAATAACAACGGGAATGGGAGTTTTAACGGTTTCAATACCTCTTTCTAACCTTCTCTTAACAATAAGCATATCATTATCCACACCGGAAATATCTTCTGCATATGTCACTTGAGGAATGTTAAGTTTTTCCGCTACCTGAGGTCCTACCTGTGCTGTGTCACCATCAATTGCCTGGCGTCCGGCGATAATAATGTCGGGCTCCATTTTTCTTAAGGCCATAGAGAGGGCGTAAGAGGTTGCAAGAGTATCTGCCCCAGCAAATTTTCTGTCTGTAAGCAATACCCCTCCGTCAGCTCCTCTGTAGAATCCTTCACGGATTATCTCTGCGGCACGCGATGGTCCCATAGTAAGTAAGAAAACTTCACTTCCCGGATATTTATCCTTGAGTCTTAATGCCTGTTCAAGTGCATTCATATCCTCAGGATTGAAAATAGCAGGGAGTGCTGCACGATTAACTGTGCCATCCTCTTTCATTGCGTTTTTCCCAACATTTCGGGTATCCGGCACCTGTTTTGCCAGAACAACGATCTTGAATTTTTTTGTCATATTATGTAAAATGGAAGTTTAGGCTTCAGCTGAACTATTGCCGAAGTTTATGGGTACTTTGTTATTTTGTTCGTTATGTAACTCTATTTCGCCATATTGTTTTTCGAATTTCGATATATTATCCCCAAGAGCAAGATACAACCTTTTGGCATGCTCTGCAGTCATAATTATTCTATTGTTTACCTGTGCTTTAGGTACTCCCGGCATCATCCTGATAAAGTCGAGAATAAATTCACTACTGGAGTGCGTAATAACTGCAAGGTTAGAGTAGGAGCCCTGGGCTACCTCGCTGCTTAATTCTATATTAAGTTCATTATCAGTGCTCATAGACATTTGTATATTTTTATTCATCGCAAAGATAAGATTTTTTTTAAATAGCGTTTTTTGTTCACTTTTTTTAAAATGATTAACTTTGTTGTTTGTATTAAAAATTGTGTAAATAATTATATGGAAATATCTGCTAAATACTCTCCGTTACAAACCGAGGAGAGGTGGTATAAATTTTGGTTAGATCAAGGTTTTTTTCATTCAGAACCAAATGAAAAGGAGCCCTATACAGTAGTTATTCCCCCTCCAAATGTTACCGGTGTTTTACATATGGGACATATGCTGAATAACACAATTCAGGACGTTCTTGTAAGAAGGGCAAGAATGACAGGTAAAAATGCTTGCTGGGTTCCGGGAACAGATCACGCCTCTATTGCAACGGAAGCAAAGGTTGTTGCAAAGCTCAAATCGGAAGGAATTGAGAAAAACGATATTTCCAGAGAAGAGTTTTTAAAGCACGCATGGGAGTGGAAGGAAAAGCACGGGGGGATTATTTTAGAGCAGTTGAAAAAGCTTGGAGCTTCATGTGACTGGGAAAGAACAAAGTTTACGATGGACCCTGATCTCAGCGATGCTGTAATAAATACGTTTGTACATTACTATAATAAAGGGTTGATTTATAGGGGGGTAAGAATGGTTAACTGGGATCCTGTCGGCCAGACTGCCGTTAGTGACGAAGAGGTTATCCACAAAGAGACTCCATCTAAACTATATTACATTAAGTACTTTATCTCTGATAACGGAAATCAGACCGATGATTATATTGTAATTGCAACTACCCGGCCTGAAACAATTATGGCCGACACCGCGGTGTGTATACATCCGGAAGATGAGAGATACAAAAATGTTAAAGGAAAGAGGGTTTTTATACCGCTTATAAATAAGGAGATACCTATTATCGAAGACGATTATGTGTCGATGGAGTTCGGAACCGGTTGTCTAAAGATTACTCCTGCGCATGATATTAACGACTATGAAATCGGATTACGGCACAACCTTCCGGTAATAGATATTCTTGATAGCTACGGTGCTCTTAACGAGCATGCTCAAATATTAATAGGAGAGGAGCGATTTGCTGCTAGAATAAAAATCATAGCACTTCTGAAGAATGAGAATTTTCTGATTAAGGAAGAGCCATACACATCACAAATCGGATATTCTGAAAGAACAAATGCTGTTATTGAACCTAGACTCTCTCTTCAGTGGTTTCTGAGGATGAATGAGTCCGCTGCTCCGGCGTTGAAACATGTGATGGAAGATAGAATAAAGCTGATTCCCGACAAGTACAAGAGCACCTACAGACACTGGATGGAGAATGTTAAAGATTGGTGTATATCCAGACAGTTATGGTGGGGTCAGCAGATACCGGCATGGTACCTTCCTAACGGAAAATTTGTAGTTGCTTCAGATATTAACAAAGCGTTTGAACTGGCACGCGAGATTGATGGTACAATTTCCATAAGCGATCTCAGACAGGATGAGGATGTGTTAGATACATGGTTCTCTTCGTGGCTTTGGCCTATCTCGGTATTTGATGCTTCTAAACCCGGTTTTCCGGATAAAAAACCCAATAGAGAATTGGCCTATTATTATCCTACTAATGACTTGGTTACAGCACCGGAGATTTTGTTTTTCTGGGTTGCGAGAATGATTATGGCAGGAGATGAATTTTGTTCTGATATACCTTTTAAAAATGTATACCTAACCGGAA
Source organism: uncultured Muribaculaceae bacterium (assembly GCA_964349315.1). GTDB lineage: Bacteria > Bacteroidota > Bacteroidia > Bacteroidales > UBA932 > Bact-08. The sequence goes on along the minus strand of CAYGGD010000008.1, from coordinate 16,581 downwards.
CAGTAAGAGATAAACTTGGACGAAAAATGTCCAAATCATTAGGTAACTCGCCGGATCCTGTATTGCTAATGGAGCAGTACGGAGCTGACGGTGTGAGGGTAGGAATGCTGTTGTGCAGTAGTGCCGGCAACGATATTTTGTTTGATGAGAGCCAGGTGGAGCAAGGCAGAAACTTTGCCAATAAAATATGGAATGCCTACCGTCTTATAAAGGGTTGGCAAGCAGGCGGATCTGTTCCTCAGCCACAGCATAGCAAAGTGGCTGTTGAGTGGTTTGACAGTTTGCTTTCGGAATCTATTGAGACGATAAATGATCATTTTGAAAAGTTCCGGCTATCAGATGCTCTCATGCACCTTTATAAATTGTTTTGGGATGATTTTTGTGCGTGGTATCTTGAGATAATCAAACCGGCCCAAGGAGAGTCACTTGACAAAAAGACGCTCGATTCCACACTCTCTTTTATGGATACTCTGTTAAAATTGCTTCATCCTTTTATGCCTTTTATTACGGAAGAGCTTTGGCAAAATATCGAAAAAAGAGATGGCAAAGAGAGTATTATGGTTGCTCAATTGCCCCTGGCAAAGAGTTACCACAAAGATATCCTTTCTCAGTTTAATCTTATCAGGGCTGCGATAGTAAACGTACGAAATATCCGGCAATCCAAAATGATTTCACCGAAAGAGCCGCTAAATTTATATGTTAACGGTACTATAAATAAAAACTTTTACTCTGTTCTTACCAAGATGGCAAATTTAACCGCAATTGAGGGGTATGATAATAGAGAGAGTGAAGAGGGGGGAGTAACATTTATGGTGGAAACTACAGAATTTTTTGTTCCTTTGAAAGGCATGATAGATGTAGATGCTGAGATTAAAAAGTACGAACAGGAGTTGGTTCATCTGAATAATTTTTTAAAATCGGTAAACTCAAAGTTGTCGAACGATAAATTTATGTCAAATGCCCCGGCTCAGGTAGTTGAGATTGAAAAGAAGAAACAATCGGATGCACTGACCAAAATAGATAACATTAAACATCTTTTAAATAATCTGCATAACTGATGTATACTCACGAGACATCTTTATCTGTAAGATATTACGAAACAGATCTCATGGGAATAGTCCATCACTCAAATTATATAAGATATTTTGAGTGTGGGAGAAATGAGGCCTTGATAAGCCTGGGACTTCCGATAAAAGAGGTGGAGAATAGAGGCATTATGATGCCAGTTGTTAATGTCAGTTGTTTTTATAAAACACCCGCCAAACAGGGAGATTCACTGAGAATTGTCAGTAAAATTAAGGAGGTACCTAAAGTTAAACTTATAATTGATACCGAAATATACAACAGTGAAGGTGATTTGGTTTGCTATGGAACTGTAACGCTGGGTTTTATTCATTCCGATACAAGAAGGGCAACCAGAGCACCCAAGTTTATTACAGAGTTGTTTGAGCAATTTTTTACAAATTAATACTTAATAATTAAAATTAATAATAATGAGCCATTTATTACTTTTTGGAACATTGGGAGCAGCTGAGATTGTCATAATTGCTTTTATCGTTGTGCTCTTGTTTGGTGGGAAAAAAATTCCTGAACTGATGAAAGGCATTGGAAAGGGGGTTAAAAGCTTTAAAGACGGAGTTAAAGGAATCGAAGACGAAATTAAACTGGACGACGACGACAAGGAGTCAAAAGATAAATAGTTATTAGTGGGAAAGGAGATGACATTTTGGGACCACCTGGATGAGCTGAGAAGGGTTCTTTTTCGCTCGGCTATATCTGTGTTCTTTTTCATGATAATAATTTTTGTTAACAAGAGTTTAGTTTTCGATAGAATCATTTTTGCCCCGATTGATTCTGATTTTATCCTTTACAAATGGTTTGCATCCCTGGCGGCTCTTCTTGGAGTTGCTGCAATGGAACCTGCTCCGTTTGCAATAGACCTTATCAATATCGAGCTCTCGGCTCAGTTTTTTACTCATGTAAGTGTTTCAATGACTCTTGCCTTTATTGTATCGGTACCCTACATTCTGTATCAGTTCTGGACCTTTATCAGGCCGGGGCTCTACGAAAATGAGCAGGCATCGGTAAGAAAAGCATTTGGCTTTGCCTCCATTCTCTTTTTTATAGGTGTTTTAGTTGGATATTTTTTTGTTTTTCCATTAACTCTAAGATTTTTAGGGACATATCAGGTCAGCGATTGGGTTGCAAATCAAATTTCACTACACTCGTACATCTCGATGTTTACCTGGCTGATTCTTATAATGGGTGTTGTTTTCGAAATGCCCGCGTTAGCAGCAATATTATCAAGAATGGGCATTATCAATAAAGCTATGCTCCGCAAATACAGGAAACATGCATTTACAATTCTGATAATTATTGCTGCAATTATTACACCCAGCGGAGATGCTTTCACCCTCTTTATTGTTGGAACTCCGCTATATCTTCTGTATGAATTTAGTATTTTAATCTGCCGTGATATCGATAAATAATCTTTCTGTCTCTTTTGGTGGCTTTTCGCTATTCGATAATGTTAATTTTCACATTAACCAAAGTGACAGAATCGGGCTTGTAGGCAGAAACGGTTCCGGAAAGACCACCCTGCTAAAGATTATTGCTGGAGAGTTTGCTGCTTCGGACGGTAGTGTACAAATGCCATCCGATATTAAAATCGGATACCTGCCTCAAGAGATGGAGATATCCTCTTCTACTTCGGTATTGGAAGAGACACTAAAAGCATTCTCTGATCTTATTATTTTAAAGAAGAAATTAGCATCAATAAGTAACGAACTTGAATCCCGAGAAGATTTCGAGAGTGAATCGTACGAACAGCTGTTGATAAAATATAATGAAGCTACAGATCATTATAATTTAATCTCCTCAATTAAACCAGAGGCCGAAGCTGAGAGGGTCCTTATTGGTTTGGGTTTTAAGCGCGAAGAGTTTAGTCGCAAAAGATCCGAACTGAGTCAGGGATGGAATATGAGGATAGAGTTAGCAAAAGTGCTTCTTGCAAAGGCCGATATTCTTTTATTGGATGAACCTACGAATCATCTTGATATAGAGTCGATAAGATGGTTAGAGAGTTATCTTTCAATATACAAAGGGGCAGTAATATTGATTTCTCATGACAGAAAATTTCTGGATACTATTACTACCCGCACTGTTGAGATTGTTTTAGGAAAGATAAATGACTACAAAGTTCCATATTCTCTTTACACTGAGCTTAGGGCCGAAAGAATACTTCAACAAAAAGCGGCATACGATAATCAGAGAAAGAAGATTGAAAAGAATGAAGAGTTTATTGAAAGATTCAGATACAAGGCAAGTAAATCAAATCAGGTTCAATCAAGAGTCAAACAACTGGACAAACTGGAAATAATAGAGATCGAAGAAGAAGATAATTCATCGCTTCATCTCAGATTCCCTGCTGCACCCCGTTCGGGTCATGTAGTAGTAAAAGCCAGAGGAGTACAGATCTCCTATGGCGAGAAAAAGGTTTTTGAAAATGTAGATATTACTATTGAGAGAGGAGAGAAGATTGCTTTGGCCGGTAAAAATGGCGAAGGGAAAAGCACTTTCATTAAAATTGTTGCCGGTGAATTGGCCCCTTCAAGAGGGACATTAGTGCTAGGTCACAATGTTGTTAAAGGTTATTTTGCTCAGAATCAAGAAGACATTTTGGATGGTAACTCTACTGTATTTGAAACTCTCGACAAAATCGCAGTAGGAGATATAAGAACAAGACTCAGAGATATACTGGGCGCCTTTCTATTTAAAGGCGAAGATATAGAGAAGAGGGTAAGGGTTTTAAGCGGAGGTGAAAAGTCGAGACTTGCTATGGCTAAGTTGATATTAAATCCATATAATCTGCTGCTGCTTGACGAGCCGACAAATCATATGGATATCCGCTCAAAAGATATTTTAAAACAGGCACTTAAACAATACGATGGTACCCTGATTATTGTTTCTCATGACAGAGATTTTCTGGATGGACTTGCTGATAAGATTTTCGAATTTAAAGATGGTTCTGTAAAAGAGCACTTAGGAGGGGTTAAAGATTTTCTTGAAAGAAAAAATATTGACGATTTTAGCCAGCTGAATATAAGAGACCACTATGTTTCAGATGATAGCCCAGTAAAAGAGAGCGGCCAAAATTATAAAAAACAAAAGGAACAGGAGAGAGAGAATAAGAGGAGGAACTCAAAAATTGAGAAATCTGAGAGGGAGATTTCGTTAATAGAAAAGAGAATTGCTGAAATAGAAGAAATATTGTCGGTCAATCATAATAGTTTATCTTTGTCAGAATCCCTGAAGGAGTATCAGGAATGTAAAGACAAGCTTGATACTCTTATGGATGAGTGGGAGAAGTTACATACCTTATAATTTTTATAAAAATGGAAAATATTACAAACTATATATTTGGCATTAGGCCTATTATGGAGGCAATTGAGAGTGATAAAAGAATTGAAAAAGTGCTTTTTCGTAAAGGAATGGATGGCCCTCAATTTCACTCATTAATTGATAAACTCAGAGAAAAAGATGTTCAGGTTCAGTTTGCTCCTGTAGAAAAGTTGAACTCAATAACAAGAGCGAATCATCAAGGTGTAATTGCATTTTTGCCGATTATAGATTATTTCTCACTTGAGGAGCTTGTTGCAAAAGCCACTGAAAAGGGTGAGCCGGCTATGGTGCTGATTCTTGACGGAGTAAGTGATGTGAGAAATTTCGGAGCTATTGCTCGCTCTGCTGAGTGTGCCGGAGCTTCAGGAATTATTCTGCCGGCAAAAGGTAGTGCATCAATCAATGCCGATGCCGTTAAAACTTCTGCAGGAGCTCTGTTAAGGATGCCGGTATGTAAGGTTTCAAATATTCGTGAAGCACTATACTACCTTAAGCAGTCGGGTTTCACATCGGTAGCAGCAACAGAAAAGGCCGGTCAAACTATTTACGAGGCAAATTTGAAAGATAACCTTGCAATTATATTGGGCTCTGAAGATAAAGGAATATCAAAAGCTGCTATATCTCTTGCAGATATAATAGTTAAAATTCCAATGTCAGGATCAATCGGCTCGCTCAATGTTTCTGCAGCGGCATCAGTTATTCTTTTCGAAGTTGTCAGACAGAGGATCTTCTGAATTCAGAACATATTACTGCAGTTGCCACGGCAACATTAAGGGATTCTGCTCCGTAATACTCTTTGCAGAAGTTTGGAATATGTATTTTGTTGTTAATTAATGATGAAACCGAAGGTGAGATTCCTTCCGATTCATTTCCCATAACAACCATCGCGTTGTGCGGAAGAGATGAAGAGTAGATACTACTACCTTCCAGAAAGGTTCCGTACACTTGAATTCCGCTATCCAGTGACGCCTCGATAAGTTTGTCAAGAGGTGTGTATATGACACTCATTCTGAACAGAGACCCCATTGTTGCCTGTACAACTTTTGAGTTATACACATCTACGGAGTCAGGAGAACAGTATATAGCATCAATTCCGAACCACTCAGATAACCGGATTATTGTTCCAAGATTTCCGGGATCTTTAATGGAATCGAGCACAATATAAAAACCCTCTTTTGAAGGCACAACAATTTTTTCTTTCCCCGGTATGTTAACAACGGCAAGCACAGGAGAGGGAGAGGAGAGATGAGTTATCCTCGACATCATATCCTCACCAATTTCCTCTTTTCTATATATTTTTTCGATTGAAAAATCAGATTTAAGCACCTCTTCTACAAGTTTTTCCCCTTCAACTACAAATAGCGAAGTCTCCTCACGGAACTTTCTTTTTTCCAGTGACTTAATTAGTTTTATCTCTGCTCTGGATGGTTTCATCAATAGCCGAGTATCTTTAACATCGATTTGTATGTTTGCTCTTTGCTGAAAAGCTTTGTGAAGTACTCACCGTTTTCGTCTACATCTATGGTGATATGTTTAGGTGCAGGTTGTAAACAGTGTTGTATCCCTCCGAATCCGGCAATAGACTCTTGGTAAGCACCGGTGTGGAAAAATCCAAGATAAAGAGGCGAACTTTTTTCGTCTATCCTCGGAAGGAATATTGCATTAGCATGAGCCTCTGCGTTGTAGTAATCCTGACTATCACAGGTTAGCCCTCCAAGAAATACCCTTTGATATTCGTTATTCCACTTATTAATAGGTAGCAGGATAAACCTCTGCTTAATACCCCAGGTGTCCGGAAGAGTTGTCATAAAGGAACTGTCTACCATATACCAGCGCTCTCTGTCGTTTTGCTGTTTTTGGTCTAATACCTGATATATTACTGCTCCGCTTTCTCCGACAGTAAAGCTTCCAAATTCAGTAAAAATATGTGGTTCTTCAATCCCTCTCTGGCTACATATACTTTTTATTTGGGCAATAACCTCCTCTGCCATGTACTCATAATCGTAGTCAAAAGCCAGAGAATTTTTTATCGGGAATCCTCCTCCAATATTGAGTGAGTCTAATTCGGGACAAATAGATTTTAAGTCGCAATAAACGGATACACATTTAGATAACTCATTCCAATAGTATGCGTTGTCTCGAATTCCAGTATTGATAAAGAAATGGAGCATCTTTAATGTGAACTTTTTATTTTGCTTAATATTTGTTTCGTAAAAAGGAATCACATCGCTGTACCTTATTCCCAGACGGGATGTATAGAATTCAAATTTCGGCTCCTCCTCTGCAGCTATGCGGATTCCTATTTTTGTAGGTTCCTTTATGCAAAGGTCAAGATCTTCGATCTCCTGCATATTGTCAAGAATCGGGATGGTGTTGACCCACCCGTTATTTCTCATATTGGCAATGTTTTCGATATAAATATCTTTCTTAAACCCATTGCAAATTACATAGAGATCTTTATTTACAACTCCTGTCATATGCAGAGACTCCAGAAGATTAAGGTCAAAGGCAGATGAGGTTTCGATATGGATGTCGTTTTTCAGGGCCTCCTCAAGCACAAATGAAAAATGAGAACTCTTTGTACAGTAGCAATAGTTGTAGTCGCCGTTATAGTCGACTTTAGCCATTGCAACATTAAACATTCGTTTGGCTCTTTGAATCTGTGAGGATATTTTGGGCAGGTATGTTATCTTAAGCGGTGTTCCATACTGTTCAATAATGTCCATTACTGGTATGCTATGAAAGAAAAGTTCCCCGTCTTCGACTTTGAACTCATCTTGCGGAAAGTCGAATGACTGCTCTATAAGGTCGATGTACTTGTTCTTCATTTTAGATATCTGAGTGAGTTGGATTATTAAATAAAACTGAATGTAATACGATTACTTAGTATTTCTTGTGCAAATATATCTTTTTTTATTTTCTCTAAAAAAACTATTCATAATAATTACTATTTTTGTAAAGGAAATTAGCTATATATGCAAAGATTGAGTTTGTTTTTCGGGTTCATTTGTTTCGCTGTCACAGTGTTACTCATATCGTCGTGCAGTACGGTCAGGGTGGTACCTGAAGGTCAGAGTGTTCTGAAGGATAACAGGATAGAGGTACTGAATAACGATAATCTAAACCCCGCATCACTTAATCAATTTATCAGACAGCAACCCGCGAGTGCTTTTTTGTTTGGATGGAATCCTTTTGCGTCTATATATAACTGGAGTTCAGGTAAAGATAACGGATGGGACAGATTTGTTAAAAAATTAGGGCAACCCCCAGTTATTCTGGATACTTTTCAAGTTGAGAGAAGCAGCGAAAACTTATATAACCATCTGACATCAATAGGTTATTACAATTCTGTTGTTACCGACACCATTATTACCAAAAATAAAAAAAGCAGAGTTAAATACTTTATTGAAACCGGGAAACAGTACACCATTAGCAGTATAGATTACATAATCAGAGATAGTGCAGTTAATAATATTGTGATGGGAAACCTAAATAATGCGCTTTTTTCAACCGGAAGTATTTTATCTGAAAGGATGCTCGATGCAGAGAGTGAAAGGTTATCTGCTTTATTGCGAGAAAGGGGATATTATAATTTCTCCAAGAACTTTTTTATGTTTGAAGCAGACACTCTCAGAAATGACGGCACTGCTGATTTATATGTAATTGTAGAGAACTATACAAGAAACGAAACTCCCAGAGATTCAAGGCCTCACCAATTATATTATATCCGCAATATCTCTCTTTTTTCCGATTATGACCCTATGCGTGACCGTGAAGAGTCTCTCTCCGGATACAACAGAGTTCAGAAGAGAGATTTCGAGATTTTTCACAGAGGTACCAGAACTATCAAATCTTCTGTTCTCGAAAAAATGAATACTCTTCGCCC